>NZ_JAVMIP010000002.1:300000-441923 GCF_031729055.1 Pseudocalidococcus azoricus BACA0444
CACGATTCTTTGCGATGCTGGCCATGTTTGAGGCGGGGATGTGTGCCTTAGTCCTCTGTAATTCCCTATTTTTTGGCTACATGATTCTAGAAATTCTTACCTTGGGAACCTATCTTCTAGTGGGAGTTTGGTACAACCAGCCGTTAGTGGTGACTGGGGCCCGCGATGCCTTCTTAACAAAACGGGTTGGTGACCTCTTCTTGTTAATGGGGGTCTTAGCAATTTACCCCTTGGCTGGAACTTGGGATTTTAATGGCTTAGCGGCCTGGGCAAAAACGGCCAATGTGGATCCAACTTTAGCGACATTGGTGGGCTTGGGGCTTTTGGCGGGGCCGATGGGGAAATGCGCTCAGTTTCCCTTACATCTCTGGTTGGATGAGGCAATGGAGGGGCCGCTACCGAGTACGATTTTGCGGAATTCCGTAGTCGTCGCTACCGGGGCCTGGGTTTTAGTCAAATTACAACCCGTCTTAGCCTTGTCTCCGGTTGTTGTCACTGCCACGATTGCCATTGGAGCCTTGACAGCCATTGGTGGCACCTTAATTTCCATTGCCCAAATTGATATTAAACGCTCACTGTCCTATACCGTTAGTGCCTACATGGGCTTGATCTTCATTGCCGTGGGTACGGGCCAAACCCAGGCCGCCTTGTTGTTGATTTTGACCCATGCCTTGGCCCAGGCCCTGTTGGTGATGAGTACTGGTTCCATTGTCTTGAACAACATTACCCAAGACTTAACCCAATTGGGAGGACTGTGGACTCGTCGGCCGATTGTGGGGATTAGCTTTTTAGTCGGTCTAGCGGGGTTAGTGGCACTCCCGCCCTTTGGTGGCTTTTGGGCCCTGTTGCAGCTTACTGATGGCCTGTGGGAGTCCCATCCGGTCTTAGTCGGGATTGTATTAGTCGTCAATGCCCTGGCGGCCTTTGCCATGACGCGGGAATTTGGGCTGATTTTTGCCGGCAAGCCCCAACCCATGACGGAACGCTCACCGGAAAATATCTGGTTAATTACCTTGCCGATGACGTTTGTGCTGGGAATAGTATTGCATTTGCCCTTGATTCTCCAGTCCCTTGATTTATTACCCAGTTGGGCTGTTCTCAACAAGAGTTTGGCTTTGCTGTTGATTTGGTCAACCTTGTTGGGGGCTGGCCTGGGAGCAGTGGTCTATGTTGGGCAAAGTATTCCCAAACCCATTGAACTCCCCTGGAAAAAAGTCCAGGCCCTGTTTGCCTATGACCTTTATACGCCGCAAATCTATCGCTCCAGCATTGTTTTTGTTGTGGACTGGACTTCTCGGATTGTGGATTGGTTTGATCGCTTCATTGTTGATGGCGTGGTCAACTTGGTGGGGATTGTATCCTTATTCGGGGGTGAAACCTTGAAATACAGCAATACCGGTCGTGGACAAGCCTATATTTTTACGATTGTGGTGGGTTTGACCGTTTTTGTGGCCTGGATTACCTGGCGACTGTTACTCCCCTAAGCTCCCTTTGCTATCCCGATACTACACGTCTTAACTTCTGATTTGGGTTGACAAACTATGTTGAGTACCTTAATTTGGTTGCCGATATTGGGGGCTTTGGCTATTCCCCTCATCCCCCTTCGCTTTCTGAAATTAGCAGCATTGACCATCAGTGGCCTGGGCCTGGCCTGGAGTTTATGGATTGCCGTGAACTTCAATCTGGCTGAGCCACTGCCGCAATTTCCGGAGTTTCTCCCTTGGTTGAATGCCTTGGGTCTGAACTATCAATTGGGGGTGGATGGTCTTTCATTGCCCTTGTTAGTCCTGAATAGTTTTTTAACCTGGATTGCTATCTACAGCAGCAAAGAACAAATTGAGCGGCCCCGGCTGTTTTACAGTCTGATTCTTTTGGTTGCGGGTGGGGTGGCCGGCGCATTTTTAGCCCAGAATTTACTGCTGTTTTTCCTCTTCTATGAAGTGGAGTTAGTCCCGTTTTATCTGCTGATCTCGATTTGGGGTGGGGAGAAGCGCAACTATGCCGCAATTAAATTTTTGCTCTATACGGCCGTCTCTGGAGCCTTGATTTTAGCGGCTTTCCTGAGCTTAGTATGGGTGCAGGGTGCAGAGAGTTTTGCCTATGAAGCCGCGATGGGGAACGCCTTACCGGCCTGGTTGCAGATTGTCTTGCTGGGCTTGATTTTGGTGGGGTTTGGGATCAAAATTCCCCTCGTTCCTCTCCATACTTGGCTCCCCGATACCTATGTGGCGGCTTCGACTCCAATTGCAATTTTGCTCGGGGGGGTTTTGGCAAAGTTAGGTGCTTACGGGATTTTCCGGTTTGGCTTGGGATTGTTTCCTGATGCTTGGGCAACCTTAGCCCCTGGCCTAGCTACCTGGGCAGTCGTTAGTGTTCTCTATGGGGCGACGGTGGCCATTGCCCAGAAAGATATTAAACGGATGGTGGCCTACAGTTCCATTGGGCATATGGGCTATATCTTGCTGGGTGGGGCGGCTCTAACGGATTTGAGTTTGGTTGGGGCAGTCTCCCAAATGGTGGCTCATGGGCTGATCTTGGCAATTCTGTTCCATCTCGTTGGGGTGATTGAAACTAAAGTGGGAACACGGGAACTGGATGTCCTCAATGGTTTAATGAATCCGATTCGGGGCTTGCCCTTAGTCAGTGCCTTGTTGATCCTTGGTGGTATGGCTAGTGCGGGGATCCCCGGCCTGGTCGGGTTTATTTCGGAATTTTTGGTTTTCCAAGGCAGCTATGCAATTTTCCCAGTCCAAACATTACTCTGTCTGGTCGGGACGGGCTTAACGGCAGTCTATTTTGTCATTCTCTTGAACCGCACCTGTTTTGGCAAACTGGATAACGACATCGCCTATTTTCCCAAGGTGGAGTGGAATGAGCGAGTCCCAGCCCTGATTTTAGTCTTGGTAATTTTCTATTTTGGGATTCAACCGTCTGGGTTAGTCCGTTGGCCAGAATCTACAACTGCGGCCATGATTGCGGCTGCCCCGAACTTACCCTCCGCCATCATTGCCCAGCCGCCGATTCCAACTTTGGCAGCCGATGTTCCAGATTTAATTGCCCAGTAAACCCAGTTGCTTCAGTAAATCCTTGCATGTGAGAACAAGACCATGACAACCGCAACCTTAAATCCACCCAACACCAAAATTCCTCCCTCCACCCATGAATTTGCCGAGGTGATCCATCGCTTAGAGGCCGGTGGCTCAATGTTGCCTGACACACCGGAAAACCTGATGCAGATCATTGGGATTTATAAAGCCTATGCCGTGCCGATGGATTTCTACTGGCGGGATTTGCTCTACATTGCCGAGCGGGTATTTTTGAACCCCTTGCCGGCCTTTAAGTATTTCTTGCCCCAGGAATATCTGGATTTACACAATCACTATGCTGGAGATACGGCCGATTTACGCATCTGGCGGGGGGAAGCCACAGCCCATCCGGAACTCTTGGAATTTATGGTCAGGGGGGAAATGAAACAGAACCTGCCGAAAATTTTCCATCACCTCTGGCATGACCGGATCAACATGGAATTTGCTGAAGAATGTATGCGGGCCATGTTATGGCATCGGGGTATGGGTGGCCAGTTTGACCCCTATCTCGATACGGATGAATACAAAGCCAATGCGGATCGGGCAATTCGGGCTTACTTCAAAGGCAATCCGTTGATGTTGGGCTTGTATAAACTCTTCCCGGATATGTTCTATGAGCAAGTGCGGCAACTCTCCTACTACGCTAACTTGGGCCAGTTCTGGGAAATCATGGCCCCGGTCTTTTTTGAAATGTCGGATATTTACGATGAAGGCGGCTTTAAGGGCGTTCCCGATGCGATGAATTTTCTAGTCAATGGAATTTTTGCTATTGCCGGGCGGCCGATTTATCACCACGTTTATATTGATGGCGAGTGCTACGAAATTATTTCTAAGTCGAAAGGCTTTACCTGGCTTTATGAGGCGGCATTGCCCTATGTGGAAGCGGTGTTTTATCGCACCTCTCCGTTTCGGGGAACCAAATCCTACAATGCCCAGGCCTACCAAGTTCCTTCGGAGCAAAAAGACTTTCACTATGGGATTCTCTATGCGGATGTGTTTCCGGTGGGTTCGGCTGGGATTCCGCCAACGCTGTTAATGCAGGATATGCTTCACTTTTTACCGCCCTACTTATTGGACTATTACCAACAATATTGCCGGGGTGAAGACGATATGTTGATTCAGTTGGGAATTACGTTTCAGCGTTCCATGTATAACGTCACTTCAGCGGTGATCCAGGCCCTGCGGACGGCATTACTTTATCCCCTTGATGATCCAGACCCTGAGCATTTAATGGCAAACCGGATCTTCTTTGAAGCCCAAATGGATCGGTTCAAACGCCCGGAAGCCCGGTTGCGGAATGTCCAGTTCCAAGAGTATCGCTAAACTCCATCGAATTTGTGATCACATTTATCCAAGAGGAATGTCAGATGGCTACGATTGTAGAAATTGCAGTCGGGAATGAGAATTTTCAAACCCTGGTGACGGCGGTGAAGGTTGCGGATTTAGTCGATGTCCTTAACAGCCCAGGCCCGTTTACGGTGTTTGCCCCGGTGGATACAGCCTTTGCTCAGTTACCTGGTGGGACAATTCAAACCTTGGTGCAAAATCCCCCCCAACTCGCCCGGATTCTCAAGTTTCATGTGGTGTCAGGAATTTGGAAAAAAGCGGATTTAGTTGGGGTGGATAAGTTGACTTCAGTGGAAGGCTCGGTGATTCCAATTAATGCTAGTAACGGTAAGTTTGAAGCCAAAAATGCCACGGTGATTATGCCGGATGTGGAAGCGGATAACGGGGTGATTCATGTGATTGATCGGGTCATGCTGATGGGGATTGCGATTGGGAGACTGTAGTTTTAGGAGGCTGTTTTTCGACAATGCTAAAATGCGGCTATGAACACAGCACATCCAGACATTATCGTAGTCAGCCCTGACGGGGAATATTTAATTGTTGTTAAGGTGAAGCTTACTAATGGTAATCACCTGCAAGATGTTGATGCACTGGAGCAACTGAAGTCGGTTATGGCCTCTTTTGGCTGTTCAAATGGCTTGCTCGTAACTGGCAATTTCATTTTTATACTTCGAGATTCTTTTGAAAAGTCCCACGGTGAGTCGATCTATCTAGTCGGTAAGGCTAAGTTGCCTGAATTTTTATTACCCTCTGTAGGTGAGCAATGGCAGCAGGAGCGCGCTATGGAGTTTGAGTTACGGGTGCAGCAATGGCTTGAGCATTTAAAACAACCGTCTAGCTTGCAAATGTTGCCCAAGGACTTAAGAACACTTTTGGAAGGACACATTATCAATCGGCTCAGGTTTGGGGATATTAGGGCTGCTCGCCTGAGAGAGGTTAGGGTTGTCAGTTGATTCCGCAAGCGGTTTTAGTTGAAACAAACTGGGTAGTCGATGTCACGGCCCCAGCGCATTTGCAAAGTTCACAAGCCCTAAAGTTGTTGCAACGCGCCGATGAAGGAGAATTTCAGCTATTTGTACCCGCGATATGTTTGATGGAAGCTCGCGAAACTGTACCGCGAAAATTTGCTCCTCGTGCTCAAACAGAAGATTTGCGAAAGTTTGTTATTTGGGCCAGGGATGAAGGGCGGATCAATCTTGAAGATGAAAAGGCTGCATTTCGGGTATTTGATAAATTTGATGGATTAGTGACCAGTGAACTGACAAAGGTTTCAGAGCGTTTGGATACTTTAGCAGCACATCCAGGCCTGACTGTTTTTCCACTTTCACAGCCCATGCTCGAGCGTCAAATTTCGATTGGGGCTATGGATATTTTCTTGAAACCCTATGATTTGGCGATTCTGGCTGCGGTATTGGTTAAAACTGAAGAATTACGACAAGAGGGACATTCATCGGTAGGCTTTTGTGAATTAGATTCTGATCTGCAACCTTGGGACAAAATAGGTGCTTCAAAACCAGCTCTCAGTGCTCTTTATAACGAGGCTCGGATTTGGGTTTATGGTGACTTTTTAGTTGAGGCAGTCGAAAACCTTCCCGATGAATGGGTTATGGGGTGATTTATGTGATTGATCGGGTAATGCTCATAGGCCTGGCAACTGCGCGGTTGTAGCTAATATCAATTACTTTGAATTAATCTTATCCATTTTTCATGACTTTACTTCATGATGAGGATAAACAATTAGTTACTTATCATCTAGGAACAATTCAATTAGTTCATTTTTTGAGATTTTTCCAGAAAACTCAATTCCACGTTTCTTTGCTTCTTTTTTAAGTTCAGAGATACTTCTTTGCTTCAAAAAATAGGCAAGTTTATAAGGGTCTGATGGCTCCTCAGGAGTAAAAGTAAAAATCTTATTCAGGCCCTTCAACTTAGCTGTAGTTACGTTACAGCCTAATTCTTTTAAAGGCGTGAAGTCACTCCAAAAAATGCGTTCAGGATTAGATGCAATCTGTTGAGCTAACTTTTTCAGATTAACTCTGGAGAGATTGATTTCAGGAATCGAGTCAGTCAGAGACAAATTATCTAATATATCTTTGTGTGAGGCAGTGTTAATCGGCACGGGTGTAATTTCAAAAGGTTCGGGAATTGCCTCAAAGACTTGTTCAAAAATCTTTAATTTCGCAGCAGTTAGACCAGTAACTCCAAGATTTGTCAGAGGTTTTAGGGATTTCCAGGTTTTTCGACTAGGAGCATTCAGTATCCGCTCAGTTAAAAGATTGATGTCCAAAGTAGGTATTTTATTACTAGGAGTACTTTGAAGATGTCGTAATGTTTCAATAATCGCTTCTTTATTGGCAGTACATAAATTTGTTTTTAAGTTCTGTCCACTTAGATATACAACTTGGCTTTCAACATCTTGCTCGTTAGGAATCACAACAACCCATAAATAATTTTGTCCAGCTTGCTGCATCGCATAAAAAATATGACTATTGGCAACTACTGAATAAACTCGTGGTGACGCTTCCTTAACAATGACAGGTAGCCAATTTCTTAAACCTGGAGTTTGTAGCTTTTCTGAAAGAGGAAATATTTGGAATGCTGGTACGGTCAGTACTGAATTTTCCGGCACTTCAACACTTTCTATTGGAACTTGAATTAAATGCCCAGTATCACTAAAACTTGCCATATCTACAACTCCGTGATGACTTCTCGAATTAGGCTCTGATAAACATCTCTAGCTTTTCGATACCGAATTGGGCCCGGTACTCCGTTATCTTGCATAGCTGCATTAGCAATCTCGACATGATAGCCAAGCTCTAAGATACGTTTATTTTGAGACAAAAAACCATGATTTTCAACGTAAAAGAAGTTATTAAAAATCTGTTTATATTCTGGATTAGAGGAGATGATTTTATCTAAGAGGGATCTAAAATTCTTTGACTGAGCAGGGGTTGCATTATAGCGATTGAGTACAAGAGGTAGAAGTGCTGGCATTCCTTCATCTAGGTACATTTTCCTCATTTGTCCAACCTGTGGAAGAAACAATGTAATAACTGACTCTAAATTTTGTATTGATTCCCAATCATTATGATGAGCAGGTACGAGGAGAGCATCTAGTGATAATAATCCCACTTGCGCAAACCATCGCCAGTTTGGAGGCATATCAACCAAAATATAGTCATAGTTTTTTGCTGCTTCCAGAAGTTTATTTCTTAAAAACTCAGGTCGAATTTGTTGCTCAATGTCGGTCTCACTATCATATAAAAATCGAGAATCAGCAGTTATCACATCTAACTTAACTTTATTACCTCCTGAGCCTGCGCTGTATGATTGAATGATTGAATCTAGGGGAGTGATGCCCTTTAAATAGTTCCAGACATTACCTTGATTGGTTGAAAGTTTAAGTAATTTTGTTAAGCCTCCTTGATTAGGATCAAAATCAACCAATAAAACTTTACGCTTATTTTGTGCTAACACAATACCAACATTTGAAACTGTTGTTGTTTTACCAATGCCACCCTTATTGTTATAAACCCCAATAATTGAACCGCGCTTTGGTGCTTTTATAGATTGAAGAAACTTTTCAGCTACTTTCTCTGCTGTCTCTGAATTTAGTTCAATTAGAGGTGTTAGCGGATGAGTGATTTTATGGTCGTGCCTGAATAGTTGTATCTCCCATCCATTTGAAATCACCCCAATAGGAGTATTTTTACAGTAATTACCCAATAGCTGGGACTTTAGTTGCTTATGAACTTCCCAATACTGCTTGTGAAAATTACTTAATTGGTAGTTTGTACACTTTATCTCACAGATTATTTGTGGATTTTTTTGATTATTAAAAAATGAATTTCCATTTTCATCAACCAACCTACAAGCAATATCAGTTTTTAGTGAAGGATGATCATTACATTTAAACTGTGTGATTCTATCAAGATGACTAAATCCAACTGTTTCTAGTAGTCTTTCAATAATTGGAGTAACAACCTGACTTTCATCACCACTTTGTTTTTCACTGGGCCGATGATCAAGTTGAGCTTTTAGTTTTTGAAGTGACTCGGAGTTGAGCATGGAATAATTCATTTGCAAGACACAAATTATTTTATTGCCATTGTAGTAGTGTTTTGGTCGGTCATTCAACAAATATCAAAGATTAACAAAAAGATACAAAAATAAACATTTCAACGGAATTGTATTAATTTTTTTTCAATGAATAGGGCAATAACCTTATCTAATTCATTGTTCTTATGCTGTTTGTTTTCATTTGAGAACTCCAGCTAACCTGGCAATTTCCGTTGTCACCCTTGGGGTAAGCTTTTTGGGCGATAAGACCATACACTTGCAGTAAAAAAATATTATTATAGCTACCCTTCTTTTGTCGTAGGGAGTTTTCTACAGACTTTTGATATAAATTCAACAAAATTAATTTTTATTCAAGAATGTTTAGAAAGGTTGGGACGGGGCCTGGGTGATGGGGATTTTGGAAATGGATCAAGGCCTGGCCTGGGATGATTAGACTGTTAATGAGGCTTAAGCAATTTTGCAAGGGTATTGTTATGACTCAACGAGAGCAACTCCTCCAAGAAATTGAAGCTACGTCCGATGAGCAAATTCAGATCGTTTTAGACTTCATTCACCAATTAAAATTGAAATCCCCAAAAAAATCCTTGGCAGAATTTGCAGGAATTCTCAGTGACTCTGAAGCCCAGGAAATGCTAAAAATTATAAAATCTGATTGCCGTCAGGTTGATCCTAGTGAGTGGTGAAATTGCGCTTGATACCTCAGTTGCTATTCGTTATCTTAATGGCGACTCGTCTCTGATAGAAAAATTGAGTAATCTATCGGAAGTATTTTTACCGACCGTTGTTGTTGGCGAATTGCTTTATGGTGCGCTTAATTCCTTTCGTTCTGCCCAGAACTATCCAAAGTTCTTAGATTTTATTAATTCCTGTACGGTTAAGCCTCTTATTCAAAATGATGCTTTAGTTTATGCAGAAATAAAACTATATCTTAAAAATAAAGGAAGACCTATTCCAACAAACGATATTTGGATTGCGGCTCAATGCTTTAGTCAAAATTGGGTATTAATATCTGATGATTCAGACTTTACTTACATTGATAATTTATGCCTGGAGCGTTGGTAAATTTTCCTCTTAAGATGGTCCTTTTCCAGGTTATACCCCATCATGTAGCAATGTTTAAAGAGTGCTTGGGCGTGGCCTGGGTTGAGTTTGTTAAAAATGTGAAGGCTAAAATAATGGAGAGCGGGGCTTAGATTTACACTAAAAAATATTATTCTAGCGACCCTTCTCTTGGCCTGGAGAGTTTTCTACGGACTATTGATAAAAATTCAACAAAATTAATTTTTCTTTAAGAATGTTTAGAAAGGTTGGGACGGGGCCTGGGGATTATTGCTAAACATATTGAAGATGCCACTCGTAGCTCCTCAGAAAGTTCAGAAATACTAAAGATTGCTGCCAAACATATAAAAGATGCCACACGAAACGCTTCAGGAGATATATCTCGTTGGTATTTTGCCGAACTTCAAAACAGCCGTTAATCAAACTAGGTAGCATAGAACAAGAAATAGGAGATTATTAAATTATGGTCATTACCAACTCCCAGCCCCGTTCTCGCCAAGTTCTTTTATCCCAAGATGAAGATGGTTACTTTATTGTCGAAGTCCCCAGCCTCCCTGGATGTATCAGTCAAGGCAAAACTCGCGAAGAAGCCCTAGAAAATATTAAAGAAGCGATTGAATTACACCTTGAAGTCTTAGAAGAACGTGGTGAGCCAATTCCTGAAGATACAACCGAAGTCATTACCGTATGATTAAGTTACCCGTTGTCTCCGGTAAAGAATGTATTCGAGCATTAGAAAAAGTTGGATTTGCTATACATCGCCAAAAGGGAGTCACATTACTCTAGTACGAGACAATCCCAAAAACCAAGTTACAATTCCTAACCATAAAGAAATTGCTAGGGGAACTTTACGCACAATTATCAATCAAGCTGGATTAACCGTTGAACAATTTACGAATTTGTTATAAAGCATCGTGGCAATTTTTTCACCAAGTACATTTAAAATCAAGAGGATACATTCATGAACACTAAAGAGATACTACAATCATCTGAGTCAACCGAACTAAACATATCATCCTTACTCGATTTAGTCACTCAAATTCAAGCCCAAGTCCCGATTGAAGAATGGCAAAAGTTACCAACTGATTTATCTATTAATCATGATCACTATCTCTATAGTTCACCAAAAGTTGAGGAATGAAAACTATCTTTGCTGATATAGGCTAGTGGATTGCTTTACTCCGATAATTCTTATTTCAAAAGGTATCATTCATGCAAACCCAAGAAACAAGCCCTCAAAATGCTTCAGCAGTAATACAACTACAGCAAGAAGTAATCCAACAAATTGAAACCCTGCCCGCTAACCTTTTACAAGAAGTTCTCGACTTTCTTTTATTTATTAAAGCTCGTCATCATCAAAACTCACCGACAATAGCAGAACTCAAAATCAAAGCAATGTCTGACGAAGATTTAGAGATAACACGTTTAAGCGAGCCTAGTCTAGCCGAAGATTGGTTAACCCCTGAAGAGGATCAAGCGTGGCAACATTTATAAAAGGTGATGTGGTTGTTGTTCCTTTCCCATTTTCTGACTTAACAAATGCCAAACGACGACCCGCCTTAGTTATGGCTGAATTAGACCAAAATGATTTGATTCTCTGCGTTATTACCAGCCGAGCTGCACTTTATGACTACATAACTCCAATCAATGATAGTGATTTTGAAACAGGTAGCCTTAATCGGGTTAGTTACGCAAAATCAAATCGTATTTTCACGGCTAATGAACAGATCATTGGTTATAAAATTGGTAAATTGAAGTCTAATAAAGTTCAGGAAATAGTCGAAAAGTTAATCATCATTCTACAGCGTTAGGCATAGATCAAGAAATAGGAGATTACTCAGTCATAGTCATTACCAAACCCCAGGCCTGTCCTCGCCAAGTTCTTCTATCCCAAGATGAAGATGGTTACTTTATTGTCGAAGTTCCTAGTCTCCCTCGGTGTATCAGTCAAGGTAAAACTCGCGAAGAAGCTCTTGAAAACATTATGACACCATTGACTTAGGCCTGGAGAAGGAAGGTATTGAAGTTATCCTGGCCTGTAAAATCAATCCCGCTGCCCATAAAAAATTTGTTGTAGAAAATCGAGTATTTCGCTCTAAGTGGTCGTCTAAGAACATAATGAACAGAATATTTATTCAATTATTATTTTCTCATTCAATCTAAACAGAACCTAGAGTTTTAAGGCTTGCATCAAATCATGACGGGTAATAATTCCCACCAGGCCCCCGGTTTCATCTAAAACAGGCAATCGGCTGATGTGGTGATGGACAATGGCCTGGGCAACTTCAGAAATAGGTGTGGTTGGGGTGGTTGTAATTGGATTAGTGGTCATGGCATCTTGAACCTGCATCCCCAGAGTTTTTTTCAGGTGATGATGGAACTTTTCCGGGGATTCAAAATAAATCACACTCCCCAATAGGGTTAAATACACTGGCGGCTCTAAAGGGGCTTCTCGGACAATTAAATCTGCTTCCGTAATCAAGCCAACTAACTTCCCGCCCTCATCCACCACTGGCAATCCCCGCACCTGCTTTTCCTCCATGAGCTTAATCGCCGTTTCAATCGAGTCCGTCGGGCTAACGGTGTGAGGGTTGGTAGTCATGTAATCTTGAACAACAGCAGTAGTCATAGGAATGATTATGAGGGGGATAGAGAATTAAACAATGGAAAAAATTAATGATGGCTAGCCTGTAGATAAGAAGCAGTCAGGGCTAAATCCGGGCGTAAATCACGGGCCTGGCGGAGATAAATATGTTGGATCAGGGCCTGGGGTTGGGGGGTATTGAAATAAATCAAGCACCGAATACACCGCTCTAGACCCCCTTCGACATACATTTGCTGAACATCCAACAAGGGAATGGTTTGCCACTTGGGGCGTTCTCGGGCCACCGCCGCCGGAAAAATCCGATCCAAATCCCGTGTTACAGAAAACGTCACACTGATCACTTCCGTCAAGTCCAACTGGTTATGGGCTTCAATTTCGTCTAATAGCTCCTGCACCGCTTCCCGAATTGCCGGAATCGTATTATTAGCGGCTGTCGTTGCCCCACGAATTGCTCGGACTCGCCATACCACACTGACATCCTCCATGATTTACTTACTCTATCAAGCTCAAGGACGATAAAGCCAGAGGGGGAGGCCACTGGTTGCCAGTTCAAATTCCATCCAGTCTTGACCCAGGCCCAGTACCCGTGAAACTAGAGCCTGATTCTGGAACCGTGATTCCCCTCGACTGGGCAATAAACGACTCATCAACGACTTGGGTTCTTCAATTGGGACTAGCTTAGTTTTCTCCACATCCAGGCCCGCTAATTCCGCTGTCCACCGCCTGGCATCTTCTTCCGTCCCCAAGCGATCCACCAACCCTAAACCCAAGGCCTGCTGTCCCGTAAAGACCCGCCCATCGGCAAAGGTTCGCACAGTTTCTTCACTGAGATTACGCCCCTCCGCCACCGTTTGGACAAATTGCCCATAACTGGTATCAATCAAATCTTGGAGAATATTTTTTTCCTCGTCCGTCAGTTCCCGATCAAAGGCCAAAATATCCTTGTAGGGCCCGGATTTAATCACCTTGAAGGAGACACCAATTTTATCCAGCAGCCGCTCCAGGTTATTGCCCCGGAGAATCACCCCAATACTGCCGGTAATGGTGCCGGGGTTGGCCATAATATGTTCGGCTCCCATCCCGATATAAACCCCACCGGAAGCCGAGATATTGCCAAAACTAGCAACAATCTTCATTTTTGATCGCAAGCGTTTGAGCGCGGCATAAATTTCTTGGGAATCCCCAACCGTTCCCCCTGGGCTGTCAATGCGTAACAACAGGGCTGGAAATCCCCGCTCTTCCACGGTTTTTAAGGCTTTTAAGACACGCTTGCGGGTTGCCCCCATAATCGCCCCACAAACTTCAATTCGGGCAATTTGTTTTTTAACAGGTTGAGAAAAGGGCCAAGGCATAGATTTTGCAGGTACTCAATGAAATCCGGCGTTTAACTTTCCCCCATATTAGCCGCCTCTGATTAGCTTTGTCCCAGGCCTGTGAGGCTAAACCAGAGAATTTGGGTCGTCCGCTTGGCTTGAAAGTCATTATCGCCAATGATCACAAGGCTAGAAGTTCCATCGACTAACTGGGGCCCCAAGGTCATACCCTCCAAATTATCCAAAGTGATCCCCAAGGTTCCTAAATCTAACAGCAGGGCTTTGCGAACGGGTTTAATTCCCGCCAGGCCTGGGGGTAGGTTCCTCAAGGTAGAAATATCCGCTGCGCCCCCGAGGGAAACTTGAAACAACTTGACCCCAAAGCCTTGAGTCAGACTAAAGGTGCGCTCCAAGCTCAAAAAATGCCCCCCATTATCTAAAGCTAACAACTCCACCAGGCCATTGGCGGCAACGTTTTTTGGGGCTGGATCAAGGAGATAGGCGTGTTCAGCAATCAGGATAGGTTGGACATCTCCCCGCAGGTAATGCAAAATCCGGGCGGCTGAAATTAGCTGATTCTCTGGGTCTAAGTCCTGTTTCAAGCCAGTTTCCGTGGCCACAAAGAGGCGATCTCCGGTGGGATTTAAGGTTAAAGATTCAAAGCCCTGATTATTTTGCACACCTTGGGGGGGTAATTGGGGATCGGGGTTGGCTGTGTAGTAACTGGGAAGCCGAAATTGGAGTTTTTTAATGCCATCCAGGCCAAATTCGGCAATAAAGGGTGGGGCCTGGTCTTTCACCCCTTCGCTACTGATCAACAGCGTCTTTTCGGGAGTTAGGGCAATCCCTTCCGGGTCGGCAGTGTTGGGCGCGAGGGGGGCCGACTGTTTATCCTGCAAAAATGTTACTTGCCTAATCTCGGCCGGAGTCGGGGCAGGGGGAGGTTGCAGCTTGAGCGTATAGAAACGGGGCTGTTGGCGGTCGTCACTGATGGCGTAATAGTGATTATTTTGGCGATCGTAGGTGATCCCGGAAAGTCCTCCCACTTTTGTATCGTTAAAATCCTGGTTGGGGAGTTGGGAAGCCTCGATAAATTTGATCTCCAGGGGTAAAAATAAGCGGGTCTGGGCCTGGACTTGGGGCAAAGTGCAACCTGCAAGCAGGGCAAAAATCCCAAACAGGATCACCCAAAACCGCTTGGGAAAATGAGGGAGTCGGATTTGTGGGACTGAGTTGATCATCGTTGCCTTGCCCCTGACCTGATTTCTTAAATTATGCCCCCTGCGTCTTTGACACTGAACCACCTAAAGAGTTTCGGCAAAGTTATGGATGGGATCAGCCCCTGCTACAGAGTTACTCATTTAGGGTGAGATGGGGACAAGTCAGAAAATGCTCTATGGGCAGTCCTTTTGAGATTTCTATTTTCTTAGAACAGTCTGCGTAACTCGATAAAACCTGGCCTGGGGAGTGAGATTATCCCTCGCTCGCTTGGGAAAATATGTATAATACATATATATTTAAAGTCGTGACTTTTATCCTCGCGATGGATCAGGCAAGAACCTTGAATCTTTTGGGGGCGTTGGCTCTCAGTATTATGGATACCGTCAATGCGGGCGTTGCATCTCAGGCTGGATATGGTGGCGAGACGGCGGCCGCACTGGTGACGTTGGGGGCTGATCCCGGCCTCTCAATTAATGCCCTACGACAAATTCTCAATCTTTCCCATCCAGGAACCGTGAGGCTGATTGACCGCTTGGCAACGGCAAATCTGGTGGAGCGGCGGGCTGGGGTGGATGGTCGGACCTTGGCCCTGTTTCTCACAGAGGTGGGGCAGCAACGTCGGCAAGCCATTTTGAAGGCGCGACGGGAACAATTGCAGTTGGCTGTTAACACCCTGACAGAGGATGAACGTCAACAACTGACCGGACTTCTGGAAAAGATGCTAACCGCCATGACAACCAGCGAGTTAAGAAATTTTGAGATTTGTCGCCTTTGTGAGGAAGAAGTGTGTCCGGCTGATCGATGTCCTGTTGAACAAAAATATCGCCAATTGCAGAGTTTATGAACAGTATCCTGATTGCGCTCGGTTATGCCTGCTTCTGGGGTGTTGGAGTCACGCTGACTAAAATTGCCCTCTCGGAAATTCCTCCCACCACACTCTTAGTGATTCAACTGTCTGCCAGCGTTGCTTTTCTGGCCACAGCTTGCTACCTCAGAGACGGGCAACTACCTTTTTCCTGGCGTAATCTCAAACAAGGTTTTGCCGGGATATTTGAGCCAGCCTTAGCCTACATGGTGGGTATTTTTGGCATTCAAATGACAACCGCCAGCAATGCCACACTCATTGGTTCATCGGAAGTTATTCTAACGATTTTATTTGCCGCCGTATTTCTCGGGGAAAAGCTGACGCGGATGAAGTTATTACTAGCTGGGATTAGTTTTTTAGGAGTCCTGTTGTTGATGTTGCAGGACGCTGAAGGGGCTAGTAACAATTCGCTCTTGGGTGATTTACTGATCCTGATGGGCACAACCTTTGCCGTTTGTTATGCTCTCTTGAGTAAGAAGCAGATCGCATCAGTTGAACCTTTGCACCTCACCTCCTCGCAGCAGCTAGTGGGCTTAATTGTGACCCTAGGCTGTTTTGCGCTCCTATCAACCATGAATCCAGCCTATGAAGTTAATGCTGGGAATATTTCGCCGCAGTTTTGGCTGTTGGCCGTGGGTTCCGGGATTATGCAATATGCTTTAGCGTTCCTGCTCTATCTGATGGCCTTGCAAAATTTACCTGTGAGCCAAGCGGCGTTTTATATTGCCCTGATTCCGGTTTTTGGCGTGGCCAGTGCAGTGGTGATGATTGGGGAGCAGCCTAGTCTTGGCCAGTGGGTTGGGGGGGGATTCGTCATCGCCTCTTCTTACTGGGCTAACCGATTGAGAACCGATTAGGCCGTCATGGCCCAAAGACATAACCCCGAAGATGGACTATGGGGATTGGTGTATCCTGTTGCCGGGCTGGTGGAGGGTAGAGGGTGGAGTGACAGTCCATTGCCCTAGGAATAAACCTCCAGAAAATGCGGCGATTGCGGTGATCCCCACCAGGCCATAGGCATATTTCAGAGGGCAAGTCCAACTTAATTGGTGCTGGAGGTGTTGCAGGTCATCCGTGAGATGAAGGTTAATTTGCCCAGCCTTGTTTAACTCCTGGTGTAATTGATTCAGGTCAGTCTGCCATTGTTCTAAAGTTGCCTGGCTGGCCTGGTATTCCCGGTGCAAGTTTTCCAACTCCGTAGTTAAGATTTCGTTTCTGGCCTGGGCCTGGTGGTAGCGGGTGACTAAATTAGACCGGGAAATGAGGGTGACATCCTTAACATTCGGACTGGGGCCATATTCCACCCGCACTAGCCTGTGAGTGCCTTTTACCCCCAGTTCATCCCCCTGATAACCTTTTTTGGCCCGATGAATTTTGGTCGTAAAGATCACCTTGTCCCCCGGCTGTAAGCCCAAGTTTGCCCACTCCTGCCGCATGGGTAACCACCAATGATCGGGAGTCACGGCCTGGCGGGTATCGGCCAAGCTCAAATGCCGGACACAGACTTTTTGGATGGTTCTTCGGTTGGATTGCCCTTGTCGGCCTGGAGGATTTCGCCGCGACGGTAACCGAACACTTTCGTAGCTCCCAAACCGATCAATAACGCCCATCAAACGTACCACCCGCTTGTGTAGTGTTGCCAATTCCACCGCCATCGCCACTAGTCTCCTTGCGTTCTAGATCGAGACTAACAAAACCTTTCAAAATTTTGACTTTTTTGATGCGAACGACCAGTCCATGACCTTGTCCCATAATCCCTGGCCTGGGCAAACTCCAATCCCCCCCAACCTTAAATCATCTCTTTCCTGCTGCCACTGGTGCTGAGAAACTAACAATTAATCAGATCCCAACAGGAGCAGTCCAGGCACTCTGGAAATTTATTGCCAGCCTTAAACAAATCTGCTGATTTAATTGAGTTGTGATGTGATACGAAATAGCTTTCTTCAGCGATGATCAACAGTTTGACTAGGTATTTATGACCTGACTCACATTGCGAAAATGCTAAGAGTTGTTGAATTTTAATGCTGAATCTTGATAATGCCTACTGCCCAATGGGGATCGCAGTAGCGTGGAAGACACAAGCATTATTGATTTACCAAGGCTTATGAAAATTGGGGTTGTTAAGGAGCGAGAAGTCGCAGAACGGCGGGTGGCCTTAAATCCAGATACAGTGGCCAAACTTGTGAAGCAGGGCTATGTCGTTCTTGTGGAAGCCGGTGCTGGAGAATTGTCGTTTTACAGTGATGTTGACTACCAGGCCGCGGGGGCCGAAATCAAGACTGAGTTGGAGGAGGTCTGGGGCGGTGTGGATGTCCTGCTGAAAGTGGCACCATTGCGGGAGCGGGAAATTGACTGGTTGCGGCCGGGTTCAACCTTAATTAGTTTCTTGAGTCCCCTCAGTCAGCCGGAACATATTCAACGCTTGGCCGAGAAAAATATTACCGCCTTTGCCCTGGAGTTAATTCCCCGCAGTAGTCGGGCCCAAGTCATGGATGCGCTGTCCTCCCAGGCCGGGGTGGCCGGATACCAAGCCGTATTAGTAGCCGCCGCTGCCTTGCCGAAATTTTTCCCGATGTTAACCACGGCGGCGGGTACAATTCCCCCGGCTAAGGTTTTTATCATTGGGGCGGGAGTGGCTGGCCTGCAAGCGATTGCAACGGCGCGGCGATTAGGGGCCATTGTGGAAGCCTTTGATATTCGGCCAGCCGTCAAAGAAGAAGTCCAAAGCCTCGGGGCCAAGTTTGTGGAAGTTGCCCTCGAAGAAGATACGGTCGCGGCTGGGGGCTATGCCAAAGAAGTTTCCGTGGCGGCCAAGCAGAAAACCCAGGAGGCGATTGCCGCCCATGTCCAAACTGCCGATGTAGTGATTACAACCGCCCAAGTCCCTGGCCGAACCGCCCCGCTGTTGGTGACAGAAGAAATGCTCTTGGCCATGAAACCGGGTTCAGTGGTTGTGGATTTAGCCGCGGAACAGGGCGGTAACTGTGCCTGGACAGAAGCGGGCCGGGAAATTGTCCGCAATGGGATCACGGTGATTGGGCCGATTAATTTACCCTCCTCTCTGTCAATCCAGGCCAGTCAAATGTACGCCAAAAACATCTCAACGTTGCTCACCTATCTGACTAAAGACGGGGAACTCAACCTCGATTTCAGTGATGACATTATTGGTGGGGCCTGTGTCACCCACGGCGGCGAAATTCGCAATGAACGGGTCAAACAAGCCTTACACCAATTAGAAACGGTCGCGGTTTAGGAGATGGCGGAGAGGGAATAGGAAACAGGGGAGAGAAAAGAGACAAGAGTTTTAACAGATCACGAGGTTAACTCACTTCTCGCTTCTCAATCCTCACTTCTCACTGCTCAACCCAAATAATTTTTATTGGAGAACTCTATGAATGATCCTGTTTTAGTGGGCTTGATAATTCTTGTCCTGGCTAGTTTTGTCGGTTTTGAAGTCATTAACAAAGTTCCCCCCACCTTACATACGCCCTTGATGTCTGGTTCCAATGCTATTTCCGGAATTGCGGTCATTGGGGCGTTATTGATGGCTGGCGCGGGTGGTACTGATTTGAGTGTGATTTTCGGCCTGATCGCTATTGTCTTGGCCACGGTGAATGTGGTGGGTGGCTTTTTAGTCACCGATCGGATGTTGCAAATGTTTAAACGGAAAGGGGCGTAAGTCGTGGGTAATTGGTTAATTAGTATTCAAGAACTGAGCTATTTGGCAGCCGCGGCTCTGTTTATTATCGGCTTAAAACAATTAGGTTCTCCGGCCACGGCCCGTAATGGCAATCGGTTGGCGGCTGTCGGGATGCTGGTGGCGGTGGTAGTGACCCTCATTGATCGGCAAGTGGTTAGTTTTGAAATGATTTTGCTCGCGATGGCCCTCGGCAGTGCGATTGGGGTGGTTTTAGCCTATAGGGTGGCGATGACCGATATGCCCCAGATGGTCGGGATTCTCAATGGCCTGGGGGGGGCAGCCTCGGCATTGGTGGCCATGGGAGAATTTTGGCGATTAGTCACCACCGGAGAGACCTTAACCACTAGCTCCTTGGTCACCATTTTGTTAGGCGTGCTGATTGGTGGAATTACCCTCACGGGTAGCTTGGTAGCCTTTGCCAAATTACAAGGCCTGATTCCGGGTTCTCCGGTGCGCTTTCCATTACAACAGGCCGTGAATGCTGCTTTAGTGATTGCCTTTTTAGCGGGCAGTGCCTATCTCTTTGTTGATCCGAATCAACTTCCCTTGTTTTGGGGCTTAACGGCGGTGGCCAGTGTCATCGGGGTCTTGATGGTGATTCCCATTGGCGGGGCCGATATGCCTGTGGTTGTCTCGCTGTTGAACTCCTTATCGGGGGTGGCGGCCAGTGCGGCAGGGTTCGTGGTCGGTAACAGTATGCTGATCATCGCCGGGGCCTTAGTGGGGGCATCGGGCTTAATCCTGACCCAAATCATGTGTAAAGCCATGAACCGCTCGTTACTGAATGTCCTGTTTAGTGGATTTGGCAGTGGGCCGGCGGTCGGTGCTACTACAGGTTCAGGGGCTGGAACGCAACAACCCGTGCGGACTTTAGAAGCAGAAGAAGGGGCGATGATGCTCGGCTATGCCAAATCTGTGGTGATTATTCCCGGTTATGGGATGGCGGTGGCCCAGGCCCAGCATAGTGTCAAGGAATTGGCCGATCAGTTGGAACGCCTGGGTGTGGATGTCAAATATGCGATTCACCCCGTTGCCGGCCGGATGCCAGGCCATATGAATGTGTTGCTGGCCGAAGCCAATGTCCCCTACCCCCAGTTGCGCGATATGGACGACATCAACCCGGAATTTGAACACGTGGATGTGGCCTTAGTGATTGGGGCGAATGATGTGGTCAATCCGGCGGCCCGCTCCAATCCAGGGAGTCCAATCTATGGGATGCCGATTTTAGATGTGGATCGGGCCCACCATACGATTGTGATTAAACGGAGTATGAATGCGGGCTTTGCGGGCATCGAGAATGACTTGTTCTACAAAGACAAAACCATGATGATGTTCGGTTCAGCCAAAGAGGTTCTGACGCAGCTTGTGACGGAAGTGAAGCAACTATAATTGACGGCATGATTCGTCTTTTAGAACGCTTTTTTGGCCTATCCCAGGCTAGAACCAGTATCAAAATTGAGGCCGTGGCCGGGTTAACCACCTTTATGACCATGGCCTATATTTTGATTGTTAATCCCCAAATTCTTGCCAATGCCATTTTTCTGGAATCTCCTCAGGACTTGACCTCAGAGTTGGTGATTGCCACAGCTTTATCGGCAGCGGTGGGGACATTGGTGATGGGGCTGTTGGCCAATTATCCCTTTGCCCTGGCTCCGGGAATGGGCTTAAATGCGTTTTTTGCCTTTACCGTTGTCCTCAAGATGGGGATTCCTTGGCGGTTGGCCTTGGGGGCGGTGTTGGTGGAAGGGTTGATTTTTATTGCCCTCACCCTCTCGAAAATTCGCAGCTTAATCATCACGGCCATTCCCTTGTCTCTTAAACAGGCGATTGCGGCCGGGATTGGCTTATTTATTGCCTACATTGGCCTGGCAACAGCGGGAATTATTGTCGCGGATCCGGTCACCAAAACGACCCTGGGCAACCTCAATACCCCGGAACCTTTAATTGCCATGGCTGGGATTGGGATGACGGCGGCTCTGTTCACGAAGCGAGTTCCTGGCTCACTGTTGTGGGGAATTTTAATCACAGCGTTGTTGGGCTGGTTTTCAGGAATTGCCCCTTGGCCGACAGCCTTAATTGCCATTCCCCACTGGCCTGGGCATTTAATTGGGCAAGCCTTTGTTGGGCTTCAGGGCCTGCAGGTGAATCAGGTAGCTTCTTTTATTTTGGTCACGTTTGTCTTTCTGTTTATTGACCTTTTCGATACAGTGGGGACGTTGGCAGGGGTGGCACTCCAGGCCGGGTATCTAAATCAAGAAGGGGAATTACCCAAAGCCAAAGAAGCATTTATGGCCGATGCAGTCGGAACAACTGTCGGGGCAGTTTTAGGCACTTCTACGGTCACAGCTTATATTGAATCTGCAACTGGGGTGGCTGTGGGGGGGCGGACAGGATTAACGGCAGTATTTGTGGCGCTATTATTTATCCTCTCACTTTTATTTATGCCCTTGTTTGCTGCCATTCCCGCTTTTGCCACCGTTCCGGCGTTGTTTATGGTGGGTGCCTTAATGATGAGTAATGTTCGCTCAATTCTCTGGTCAGACCCCACCGAAGCGATTCCGGCCTTTGCCACCATTTTGATCATACCGTTAGCCTATTCCATTGCCGAGGGCCTGGCGGTGGGAGTGATGCTCTATCCTTGCTTGAAATGGGTTGCCGGTAAAACCGAACAAGTCAGCGGGATTCTCTGGGGCCTGGCGGTGTTGTTTGCACTGCGGTTTGGCCTGATGATTGCCGGGATTATTTAGGAAGTTGGATTTATGAAGGAGCGACCGTCTGATAATTCAGTTTTAGATTTTTGATCATCTACTAACTCAATTCGCAAACGTTTACCCAAAATTGTGGCCGCCCGCTCCATTGTTTTCAGTGTGATGGATGTATTTCTAGGGTCAAGTAGCCGCTCTAGGGCAGGTCTGCTCGTACTCATTGAACGTGCCATTTGGGACTTCCTGAGTCCTTTATTCTGCATTTTTTGGGCAATCTGCCAGGCCAATATCCGCTTTAATACAACGGCATTAACTTCGGCCAGGAGTCCATCCTCTTCAAGTAAGTCATCTAGAAAAGAACTGACATGGGGATTATTAGTCATTTCCGTACTCAGTTCCATCTATTAAGTATCTTAATTTATAATGCTCCCTGGTTTTCTACATCGAAATCGAATTCCTGCAATTTCAAGGCACTTTCAATCACAAAGTCATAACAATATTGAACATCTTGATCTGTCAGTTTATGGGTACGTTGTAGCTGGCTATGTAGGTATTCTCCAGACATTGTATATGTTAGGTATGGAGTGAGTAGTTTGAAGCGGATATATCGACGATAATCAAGACCTAAACTAAGTATCTTGAGTGCTGACCGCATTGCTGTAATTGATTTATTTGTTTTATCTACAAAGCTTGCATGCGGAGAACCAGATTTAAGTTGCATTTTAGAGCTACTCGCAGATTTCATGTCTTGCCCAAAGAAGAATGGTGACTGTCCATACCAATTACGTTTTCGAGCTTCATAGTCATCGATTAAATAAGCAAAAGCTAGAGAAATATCACTTAGTGCTTTATCAAAATTACCGGAGTCACGATGAGATTGAGCTTCAATGAGATTGTTTTTGGTCTTTTCACAATTAACTAGCTGCAATAATGAAACTTCTTTAAACTCGATTCTAAAAATCAATGGTGTGTTATCTTCAAAAAAGTTACTAACGGTTGAACGAAATGCTTCAATATCATGCCTTGATGGTAGAGTTCCATGATGCTTAAACGCAACTCTTGCTTTGTTCATTCGGTGCATAGATACCTTTTGTTGTAGTTTTTCTGCACCTAATTTAGGGTCGATTAACTCCCAGTATTTCATGAAGCTAATATTGTTGTTTCCTTCTCCTGCATTGAGAAATTCTGTTCCAAGTTGCAAAAATAACTCAGCAGCATCATGGAATGTGAGAATAGATATTCCTGATAGTGGTTCTGGCTGCAAAGATTGTGATACAGCAACAGTATAAAGATATCGAATTAGAGCAAGTCGCCGAGTTGTGATTTCGTCAAGTCTTGTCATAACTGTGACTCTAAATTTGGAAGTATATTTGAGCTAAAAATATAAAGAGCTAGAGTTTATAGAACTGGTTTTATACTTCTAGTTTTAGTGCACGACTAACCGATTATAGCTTTTAGACTTATATCCTGACAAAGTTAGCGGATGTTTACGACTTCCCTAGTCACAATTAATGTGGGTGTTTTTGTGTTTTCCAGGTCCCCAAACTCTGTCCCCGATGTTGTGATAATGATTTTTTCCTCTGGTCAAGTTCCGACTTTAATTAAGTCCATGGGGGTTTCAGGACTCCGCCCCGTAGCTAATAGGGCCTGGCGAATTTGAGCTTGCAGCAGGCCCATGAGTTCTTCCACACCCCAACCCAAAATAAAGGGATCACTGCCTTTGATCCGCACAACAATGGCATGAGTTTGGGCCCGGCTGGATTATTTGCCCTGAGATTTGGCCTGATGATTGGCGGAGTGATTTAGGATCGAGGGGAATTCCCAGGCCAGATGAGTAACCTGAGAACGCCCCCTAGAGTGCAAAAGTCCAGATTCTTAATACCCAGATAGGGGACTATTGAGAGTCAGGGTTAAATCTGTATTGGGCGTAATTACAATCACCGTTTCTTTGGCCGGATCAATCACTCCTCCGATAGTTGCCCCGGCTCCAGCCCCAATGATGACCTTTTCCGGTGTAATTTTCCGATCCCCAACAATGGCGGAGACCCCCGTTGCCACAGCCGCCCCAATTAAAGTATCCCGAGCAATGGACGCAGCCGGTCGGCCCATATTGGTTTCAACTGCGGCCCCAGCGGTGGTGCCAGTCAACACCTTCAAGGCGGTAATGGTTTGATTCCCCGCCAGGCCGGAGATACCCGCCGCAACGGCTGAACCAATGGCCGCATTCCGAAACACATTCAGCACATTGGGATCTCGAGTACTGGTAGTAGTGGACACAATCCCAGAGGTGGCAGAAATCGGAATCACTTGGTTATTGACCGTTGCGCTGTTGGCCACAAATTGGGAGCCGCCTTGGGCCGGTTGAATCTTACCCGTTACTAAGCTACCAGCCGGAATCACAACCCGCCCATTTGTATCCGTCACATTACTAGTGGTGGTCAGAGCGATGTTTACCGATTCATTGGGGGCCAGGATAATCCGTTCAGCATCAGGATAACGCACAGAAATGCGCGTTCCGGCGGGGACAGAGGCCGCAGGTTGGGGAGCCACAGAGACACCAGCAATATATTGGGCCGGAATCAGAGCTTGGGTTCCAGAACGGGTGGCTTGGCATAAAAATGCTGCCACATCCCCCCGACTCGCTAAGAGATTTGGATCTAACTGTTGGACATTGGGATAATTCACCACCAATTGCCGTTCCGTAGCTGCTGCAATCCCAGGCCGGGCATAACCGGGAATCGTATTAGCGTCATAAAAGTAATTTAATGTGGTATCAATATTTCCGGTGGGGCTGTACCGTAAACCACTGGCCAAAGCCACTAAAACTTGGGCCCGAGGAATATTTTGATTAGGTTGAAAAACATTGCCCGGATAACCACTCATAAACCCCGTTTTTGTCGCAGTTTGAATCGCATTATAGCCCCAGAAACTAGCCGAAACATCACCAAATTGCACCGCCGAACGGGTGACTGGAGCCGAAGGAAAGGCTTTATTCAACATCGCGGCATACTCAGCCCGAGTAACTGAGGCATTGGGACGAAAACTCCCATCGGGATAGCCACTAATAATGTTCCGTTGGGCTAAGTTATCAATGCAGGTCTGATTCCACAGGCCTTGGGTATCATTAAACCGAGTCTGGGCCTGGGCTACTTGAGCATTAAAGGCCATACCAAGGGGGACAACGAGAGAAGAAATGGGCAACATAGCTGCCATAAACCGAGCCGGCCAAACCTGATGACCAAACATAATGAAACTCCTGAATAATAACTAAAGAAAACCGTGCTAATACATTGAATCAGTTATTAGCTTGGAGAAAACTGAACAGTCCAGAACACAACGTAATCAAACTGTATTGCTAAGGGCATTGGGAATGTTTATCAACTGTCTCCTTAGGCTTAGGGACGCAGCTAGAGCGAGCAAGTTCCCCGTGTGGATTTCATATCTTTGAATTAAGTCACAAAATTGCCAAAATTTTCAGTTACAAACCCCTGCTGACTGGTACAGATGATGATTTGTTCCAACATAAGCTCAAAATTGGTGATGGGAGAATCCAAAACTAGGAGTTTAAGACAGCAGCAGCAATAATATTCACAACCGTCATCGGGTGAGAGAGCATGGGAAAATGGCCAGAACTAACCATCATTGTTTGAGCCTTCATCCGTTGGGCTAACTCTGCCTGTAACGGTGGGGGCATGGCCTGATCCGCTTGGGTAACAAGATACCAACTAGGCTTATGGTGCCAGGCCGGTTGCTTGGCTTTAGCCGTTGTTATGGCAGCAGCAGGTGGCGTTTGTGTGGCGTAGAGGAGGGCTTGTTGTTGATCCGATAAATCCTGAGCTAAGACCTCTCTAATACCCTGTGGGGAAATCCAAATCAATCCAGCCTCTTCTTGAAAATGGGGGGAAGGTTGCCCATAACGGCTCATTAAATCCAGCATGGACTCATCAATATCGGGAGCCAAGCCGGCTAAATAAACTAACCCGACAACCCGTGGATCAAGACCCACTTCCGTAATCACAAACCCACCCCAGGAATGGCCAACTAAAATACAGGGTTGATTGAGACGGTCTAATACACGTTGGGTAGCGGCGATATCATCTTCCAAAGATGTCAGGGGATTTTGTACTGCCATGACCTGATAGCCAGTTGAATGCAACCGAGGAATCACTTCTCGATAACAGGAGGCATCTGCCCAAAAACCATGGACAAGAATAATGGTCTTAATTCTGCTCATTCTGCTCACCTCTTCCCCACCTTGAGTATCCGCAGAAATTTCTTAACTAGACAAGCCCACACCGGACAATTTAGGATCATGATCCGCCTATGGTGGCTTCTTGAATCGGAAAACCAACCATAGATTATTGCAGTTTTTAAGGATCAGGCTTTGGGTAGTCAGGGGTATCGGGTTGCGATTTTAGGGGCCACAGGTGCAGTTGGCACAGAGCTTTTGGAGTTGTTAGCTGAACGGAAGTTTCCCCTCAGTGAGTTGCGTTTATTGGCTTCATCACGGTCGGCGGGACAAACTCTGGCTTTTCAAGGGGACAACCTGACCATCCAGGCCGTGGGTCATGATTCATTTGCGGGCATTGATCTCGTCTTAGCCTCGGCTGGGGGGAGTATTTCTCAGAATTGGCTACCTGTCGCTGTCCAGGCCGGGGCCGTCTGTGTGGATAATTCCAGTGCGTTTCGGATGGCTCCAGATGTGCCGTTAGTGGTTCCAGAGGTTAACCCCGCTGATTTAGACCACCATCAAGGCATTATTGCCAACCCCAACTGCACGACAATTCTGATGACCGTTGCCCTCTGGCCCTTACATCAAGTTCAACCGATTCAACGGATTATTGCCGCCACCTATCAATCCGCCAGTGGAGCCGGAGCCAGAGCCATGGCCGAAGTGAAAGCACAAGCCCAGGCCATCCTGAATAACAAAACACCCCCCACCGAGTCTTTTCCCTATCCCTTGGCCTTTAATCTGTTTCTCCACAACACACCGATCAACGCCCAGGGGTATTGCCAAGAAGAAATGAAAATGGTCAATGAAACCCGGAAGATTTTCCATGCCCCAGGGTTACGCATCTCAGCCACCTGTGTCCGTGTGCCGGTGTTGCGGGCCCATTCGGAAGCCTTGAATTTGGAGTTTGAGCAGCCTTTCCCCGTGACTCAAGCCCGTGAGTTAATCGCCCAGGCCCCCGGTGTGAAATTGGTTGAAAATTGGGAGAATAATTACTTTCCGATGCCCATAGATGCCACAGGTCAAGATGATGTGCTTGTGGGTCGGATTCGTCAAGATATATCCCACCCCAATGGCTTAGAACTCTGGCTCTGCGGGGATCAAATTCGCAAAGGGGCGGCCCTAAATGCGGTGCAAATTGCCGAAGCCTTGATTGAACGGGGCCTGGTTAAAACCCCCTAACCCCTAGCGCAACGTGATCACCAACTGCTGATCCACCAGGCGAGTTTGGGTGAGTAAATCATCAATGGAAATCCGTAACTGACGGTGCTGATCCACAAAAAACAAAACTTTGAGCCGATCTGTACCGGGTTGACCGAGGGGATTGAGTTGGGCAATGGTGCGGCTGCCCTCTCGATCATTCAAGGCCTGGACAGTGGGTTGATCTTTAATGGTGCGGGTGATCAGTTGCCCCCCCTCAAAGAAGATTTCTGTCCGCTCCTGGGTTTGGCCCAGTTCCCCCATAATTAGCTCCAGGCCCGGCTGATCTGCTGTGGAAGCCCCCAAAATTAATTCAATCGGTTGACTCATGGGATAGGACTGGCCGGGTTGAATAATCGGATGCCAATGATGGGTTTGGCGGCGATAATCCCAATAGCGAATCCCATAGCCGTGATAGAGAAAATCCGCAATTCCCGCCCCTTGATCGAGGTATAAGGCTCCGGTGGCCACCGCTGTCAGGGGATGATCTGCGGCAATTTTATGGGTGGGGAAATGGGAGCGAATCCAGGCCTTGATAGCGGGCATTTGGCAGGTTCCCCCGATGAGGATCACCCCTTCAATGTCCTTGGTTGTGATGCCTTGGCCCCGGGCCTGGTGCAAGACTTGGGTTAAACAATCATCTAAACGACTGAAAAAGTCATGAGTTGCTAAGATTTGCTCCAATTCCGGGCGGGTTAAGGTAATCTGGTGCTCCTGGCCAGTATCGGGATTGCGATAAAATTCCTCGGCCTTGGCCTGGCTAGAGAGCTTGATTTTCAGCCGTTCCCAAAGGCGTAATGTCCAAGGGGTGATAGGGAGATTGTCCTGGGCTTGAAAATAGGCCCCGATCCACTGGTCAATATCGCTGCCTCCGAGTGTGCGCCCGGCCTTACTAATCACCTTGGCTATTTGGCTACTGGGGGAGGGCTGCTCTTTTTGGCCAAGAATCTGTTGTCCCCACTTGAGGAGAAAGCCCCGTGATTCTGGCGGTGTTTGGGGTTGTTGGACAAGAGATAAATCTAGGGTTCCGCCGCCAAAGTCAATCACAAGAAGGGTTTGCGCATCTCCCAGTCCCGTTCCCAAGGCCGCCGCGGTTGGCTCATCCAATAACTTCACCTGTTCTACGTTTAGGGCCTGGCAAAGTTCGGTTAACCAGAGGCGATAGGCCGCAAAACAATCCACTGGCACGGTCAGAACTAGGGATTTTAAGGCATCGGGATGGAGCTTAAGTAACTGTTGGTAAAGATGCTCAATGAACCAAGTGCCAATCTGCTCAAAGGTGAGGTCGCAGCCATCGAGTTTCGGTAAAAACCCCTGAATTTCCGCGCCAATTCCCCGCTTAAAGTTCCGAAAGACGCGTTGATTGTTGCCATGGTTTAGCTCGTTGAGGATTACCTGTTGGCCGAGGGTGAGTTGGGGGATTTGGGCCTGATCCACATAGAGCAAACTGGGAATGAGGGGGGAATCTAAACTCTCGGTCAGGCCTGGCAAAATTACCGGTTCTGGCTGCTGACTAATGGGGTTCCAACGGGCAATTACCGTATTACTGGTGCCAAAATCAAGGGCATAACTCATGGATCCGCCTCCGGGGCCTGGGGGGAACGAAAAGACTCCTGAGATTTTAATTGTTCCGGTTGGTCAAATTGATTGATGGAGTGGGGGGCAAACCCATAGGCATCACGAATAATATACAAGGGCCGTCCTTTCACTTCTGCGTAGATCCGCCCCAAATACTCACCCATAATCCCCAAGGTTAATAATTGAATTCCCCCTAGGAACAAAATTGCCACCATTAACGAGGCATAACCCGGAATATCTCGCCCATAGATCAGGGTGCGGAAGACTAAAGCCCCGGCATAGATTAGCGCGAGGAGGGAAATCAACAGGCCGACATAGAGCCAAATTTTTAAGGGTTTGACACTAAAGCCGACAATCCCATCTAGGGCAAAATTCCACAACCGCCAATAATTCCAGGAACTCTCCCCTTGGAGCCGACCGGGACGATCATAGTGGATCACCGTTTGCCGAAAGCCCACCCAACTAAACAGGCCCTTCATAAACCGATTCCGCTCCGGCAGTTGCTTGAGGACATTCACCACCGCCCGATCCAATAACCGAAAATCTCCCGTGTTGGCCGGAATCGGGGTGTCACTCAACCAGGCCATGACCCGATAAAATCCCTGGGCAGTGATCCGTTTAATCCAAGTCTCTTGAGTCCGGGTCCGGCGCGTTGCATAGACCACATCAAAGCCCTCTTGCCAACGGGAGACCATCTCAGGGATTAACTCCGGTGGATCTTGGAGGTCTGCATCCAGGGGAATGACGGCCCGGCCTTGACTGTGATCAATCCCGGCGGTTAAGGCGATTTCTTTGCCAAAGTTACGGGAGAAGTTAATGACTTTAATCCGGGGGTCTTGCTGATGCTGTTCGATGAGTTGGGCCAGGGTGTGATCACGGCTGCCATCATTGACACAAATCACTTCATAGTCAAGGCCAAGGGGAGCGAGGGTGGCGGCAATGCGAGTAAACAACTGGGCTAAATTGGCGGCTTCGTTATAACAGGGAACGACAAGGGAAAGAACAGGGGTGTTATCCGGCATGGGAGAGATCACCAAAGCCTAATAATTTTGGCTACTAACGCAAGATTGTTGAAGCGATGATTGTGGCAGTGGCAGTAACGATTAAACCAAAGGCTAAATTCACCACTTGCCCGGACGCTTTTTGATAGGTATCGACGCGGACATTGGTTAAGGTCAACTCCTGCTTGATGGCATCCACGTCCTGTTTTAAGCCATCCACATCTTTTTTCAGGCCGTCCACATCCTGTTTCAAGCCATCTACGTCCTGCTTGAGGCCGTCCACATCATCTTCAATCCGCTGGAGTTGCGATAACACTGCCTGTTGAAAGTCTTGCTCAGTCATCATCTTCGCCCGTAGTCCCTAATCTTTGGGGAACTCTTCTTCCTCATTATCAATGATCTCCCCAGGCCCCGATGAGGTTTACTTATGACGGTGATCAGGAAAAATCAGGAATTGCCCTAGAACCCAGGCCTGGTCGGACTTCCCATCACTTTTTTCCTGAGTTGACGGCTATCTACCCTAGGCAGACCCTTTACATCTCGTTAGAATAGTAAATATTTCGTAACATTACTTAACACTCACCATGTTTGGAACCACCACCTTGACGGCTGACTGGGGCGAGCAACTAATCAATTCCGTAGCCACCCAGGCCATTACCCATCTGTTTAGTGAGAGTGAGGCTGTCTCCGTCAGTGTCGGCTGTTTCCCAGCGGCAAAAATTTTACAGGGCAAGGTGGACAGCTTCAAAATGCAGGGACGGGGCCTGGTGATTCGGCGGCAATTTCCGGTCACTGAGATGTCCTTTGCAACCGATGCGGTGGCCTTAGACTTGGGGGCAATTTTCCAAGGTAAACTCCGGCTCCAGCAACCCACCCAGGCCATTGCCGAAATTACCTTATCAGAAGCAGGGATTAACCAGGCCTTTCAAGCGGAACTGGTGCAAAATCGCCTCAAAAATATTCTCACCCCAGAACTAGCGGCAATTTCCGGTGAAGAGCCGGTCTCCTTTACCAATGTCCAAATCCAGTTGCTGCCCCACAATCAAGTCCAGTTGCAAGCCGAAGTCGAGTTGCCCTTTCATGGTCTTGTCCCGATTAAGGTGATTACTGGCCTGGCCATTGAACGGCGGACTCGGATCCAATTTATCCAGGCCCAGTGGCTTGGCGAGGATGTTCCCCCGGCCCAACAACTGATTAGCCAACGTTTAACGGAGGCCTTTGTTGCGCTCTTGAACGGCATGGTGGACTTAGACCGCTTTGATCTCGATGGGGTGGTGTTGAAATTAAATCGCCTGATGACAGTGGGAGATCAACTGGTGCTGAGTGGTTATGCGGAAATTCGCCATTTTCCCGTCACAGGAGAGCAAACCCCGGCCTGGCAACCGATGGCGGCTTAACGTTCCCAATCACCCGCCGCAGATAACCTTGAACTCCAACCGATAACCTCTCATCGGTCGGTGTGCATTGGGGTTGTTGGGCTGCTTGTTGGTTAACTTTGGGCTGCATATCGTGCTCTGTGTGCAAAAGGAGCAGCCAGCGAAGTCAATATTTCTGCGCGGCTGGCCGCACCACAATTTCGTTCACGTCCACGTCGGCGGGTTGTTCCACAGCATAGGCGATGGCGCGTGCAATGGCTTCGGCGGGAATCAAGTCAATGCGAAACTGCTCTATTACGGTCTTTTTCATTTCAGAGTCTGAAATTGTATTGGGCAGTTCCGATTCGGTCGCTCCTGGGGCTATTATTGTCACCCGGATGGTGTTACCCATTTCCTGCCTCAGACCTTCCGATACCACACGCACGGCGTGCTTCGTGGCGCTATAAATCGTGGACGTAGGCCCGACCCACCTATCGGCAACCGATGTAATATTGACGAAATGACCAGAGTTTTGGGACTTGAAAACCGGCAGCGCCGCTGCAATGCCATACAACACGCCTTTCAGGTTTACGTCAATCATCCTGTCCCATTCTTCTACCTTCAATTGTTCAAGTAAGGAGAGCGGCATCAAGCCCGCATTGCTAACCAACACATCAACACGCCCGAATTGTGCTTGTGCGAACTGGATAAATTTTTCCAGTTGTTCTTTTTGCGTAACGTCCAAAGGGGTGAAGCGAACTTCTCCTCCGGCGGCCTGAATTTCGTCTGCAATGGTCTTTAAGTTTTCGATGCGCCGAGCACCCAAGACAACTTTAGAGCCTTTGGCCGCTAAAAAGCGTGCAGCAGCTTCACCAATTCCACCACTGGCACCGGTAATAGCGATGACTTTCCCTGTAAGTCCTTCCTGTTGTGACGTGGTAAGCATACTCAGTAGGTTACATTTTAACAACATAGGTTACATTTTAACAAATTGTGACTTTCAATCACAGAAACGCTACGCGCAAGCAGCCTAACGATCATGGTCAGCGGTAGCAGATAATCTCAAACTCAACTCCAGCGGCTTTCTCCTGTCCGCTGCATTTGAATTGTTAGACCTTGCATGATAACAACTCTAATGACCTGCAAAACAGCAATCCAATGCCAAATCTGGTTTGCGTAGTTCCCACTAGGTTGAATCCAACAGCGCTGTAGAAGTCTTTGGCATGAGGGTTCCCAATGACATGAATGGCTTTTGATCCTTGGTTGCGCGCTACATCCTCGCAGTGGGCGATCAACATCCGGGCGATACCTTGTCGCCGTTTTTCCGGTTCAACAAACAGCGCGTCTAGTTAGGATATCTATTGTGATTGGTCTTTTTTCGTCCCAAAAGATCATGGAATCGAGAAATTCTATTGCGGGAGTTGAGGTGATAAGCTTAAAAATAAATTCAGCCTCCTCCTCTGTCTCAAAAGACAGAAAATTAACAGTATCATCGAACATTACTGGCTTCCCCTTTATAGGCTTGACAAGGCAAAACTTTAGTTGCTTATAAAGCCCAGAAATCGCTATCTTCCAACCTTTGAAAGAGTAAGAACCAATGCCAAATATAGAGTAAGGTGGCTTACTTTTATAGATAGAGCTTTTTCTATTTTTTAGATAGTTATCATGATCGAGCAAATATTGCCAAGTTTTAGGAGCTATATTTTGGATGTTGCTTGTATCATCACCAACTGATTGTTGTGTAACTAATACAAATCTTCGACAATTCTCTATTCGACCATTGCCGATATCTGAGCTTTTCAAGAGAAGATACAAATATTTCTCTTCCATATAGTAATTTTTACCTATCCCATTTAAGAATAAAGTATCGTAGATCTGCTCTAGCTCCATCACCTTGGAACAATCATGTTTTATTCCAGAACGCCAAACATACTTCAAATTCTGACCTGCTAAGTGTTTCCACTTCTCATACTTAATAGTATCTCTGAGAATTAATCCATCTCTCTCACCGATCAGATAAGATATTTCTCTTGATTTTAGATTCTCATAAACTTTGCAATCAGAGTTGTCAACAATATCAGCAGTAGATAAGACAAAAAGACAAGCCTCAACGGATGCTCTAAAATGAAACTTTGCATCGATGAGGTAGATATGGGTAGAAAATCTATTTCCTGATTTCCTCCTTGCCTGACGAATTACCTTGCGAGCAACAGAATATTTACACAGAACGGCTATAGTTCCTTCTCGCTCTGATAACCACTCAACATACTTTAGAAGCATCCATTCAGAAATATCGAAATTCCCTGAGCCAGTTATAGCTTCGATACCTCGCCGGTTTTGAAAGTTCGATTTTGAGGGGAGATTTTGACTATTAAGAATACTCAACTCACTACTTGTCACCCAAGGAGGATTACCAATGACCAAAACATACCCTGAAAACTTTGAAATTAAATCTCTCCAATTGGTTTCAAAAAAATCTGATTCATACAGAATCACATTATTTGAATTTTGATGATTTGATATAGATAATCTTGCTTCTTCAACATATTTTTTATTTATGTCTAAGCCTATGATCTTAGAATCTAAAAACTCATCAACTGAGGCTCGAATAAACGCGCCCTTTCCACAATTTGGCTCTATGACAATGTCCGGTGATATTTTGTGATTTATTCTAAGAACTTGAGTGACTTCTCTAGCAAGAGAATCAGGAGTCTGAAAGTCACCAAATTGCCATTTATCCAATGATTTTGCCATTCTCACTCATCGAACTCTAACTATTCCTGAAACACTACCAGCTTGTTGAATGACTCGACCATGCTGTAGTCTCCACTGAGGAGCATTTGAGATTGTTAAGTAACCTTGGTTCGGGGGTGATTCTAAAATCCTATCAGCTAGTTGATATACACCTATTTCATCAACAGGCAAATTTCTCTCCATCATGAAGGCAATGATATCATCTTTATTTCCATCTCGACTCAAGATATCTAATATCCCTCTAGTTGTTTGGAAATCTCCCGTCCTGCTCTTATCAATGAAAATAGTATGCTGCATATCTAACCTTCCAGTTCTATTCTCAGGATCATCATACTTGTCGTAAACAAAAACTAGAAGATGATACCCAAGCCCAAACACTTTCTGCGTCGTTGACTTAAAAGGGCAAGAAGATTGTGGTTGCCTTATACTTGTAACTTTAATATCAACTTCAAGAGTAGGAAGATCGATGCCTGAAGCTGAGTTACCTGCTTGGCAATTGTAATTCTGAACTAAATAGGCTGTGAATTTATGTTCAAGATAAGTTCCGACAGCTTTTCTATCAGTCACACCATAAAGACTAGGTTCATCGTAGACAGACTCTATTTCAGCGAATCTGGCTGCCTCAATACATAAGTCTTCTATGGTCAATACTGGTCGTATTTTTCTTTAATATCTCGTCACTGCAATAGTACATCGGTTTGAGAACACAGCGAAGATCGCGTCAAAGCTTTCTACTGCGGAAACATAGGAGGGTTGCTCTTTGGCAGAGGGATGAGTATACACCTAACTCTCAGATTAGGATAATTACTTTGCGTCTGCTTCGGTTTCTAGGTTAATGACATAATCACGCAGGGCCTGGTAAATTCTCTCAACGCTGTTCATCGTCCCTTGGATAGTTTGGAGACTATAGCTGCTGGAACCACTGGTTGTCAGGGGAATTGGCCCTAAAAGGCTGAGGATTTGTTCGCTGCCGTCCCTTGACTCTGGGTTCATTAAGGTGGCATCTAGGCTCGCAGTGTAGTCCCAAAACCGGCCAATTTCCGGGGGGGAATAAAGGGGTTTAGCCTCTGATATCGGGGGTTGGGGTAACTGCCCGGTTGGCTCCTCAGAACTGCGTAACTGCCGTAATTGCTGGGTAATGGCCGCCTTAGATTTGCCCCGCAGTTGAAACAGAATAAAGGGATCTCGACCAAAGTGCTCCCCCAACAGGTAATAGACCGCGCCAATGTGTTTGCAGGGATTGACGGGATCGGGACAGTCACAGTGGCTATGAATATCAAACTTACTAAAGGGAAATAGACTGAGGCCACTGCTGATAAAGGCTGATTCAATATTGTGGGGCATTTCTCCCGCTAAGAGCTTGGCCGCAAACAGGGCCTGATCCGCCATCGCCTCAATCACAAACTGCCATTGTTCTTCCGTAAAGGGATCTAAAGAAAGCTCAACGTTATAGGGGGCAGGGGCCGTCCCTTGAACCTGGGCAAAAACCTGATTTTTGTTAAATTCTAAATTCAGTACCCGACCTTCCCGCACATAATTCCGGGCCCGCTCCATCCGCCGCCGCCAACCAAAGGATTCTAAAACATCGACCCAACGTTGACTCCACCATTCCCGACTTTCCAATTGCTCAGTATTTTGGTCTTTTTGGGGCAGGGGGGCAAAGGGTTCGGGGGGGAGAACTTCACGGCTCAGGGCCGGGCTGGGGGTGATGGCGGGTGACTCTGGATTTTCGGCCTGTTCCTTGGCCCGTTTTTCCTTGAGGCTGGCTGCTTTCCGGGTGATCCGCAGAATGTCAGGTTGTTTCATAGTGATTCACTGTCCATAATGGCGTTGCGGTCAAGTAAAAGTAAGTCTCGCAGGTGTTCTGTATCTAATTCCGTCAGCCATTGCTCACCGGCCCCGACAACTTGCTCGGCGAGGGCTTTTTTCCGCTCAATCTGCTCGTGGATTTTTTCTTCTAAGGTGCCAGCACAGACAAATTTATGAACTTGGACATTGCGGGTTTGCCCAATCCGAAAGGCGCGATCCGTGGCCTGGTTTTCCACCGCCGGATTCCACCACCGATCAAAATGAAACACATGATTGGCCCTGGTTAGGTTCAACCCGACTCCCCCAGCTTTGAGAGAAAGAATAAAAATCGGCGGGGCCTGGGGATCCTGTTGAAATTGATCCACCATGGCTTCCCGTTTGGGCTTGGGCGTACTCCCAGATAAAAAGAAGACTTCCCGGCCGGTTTGAGTTTGTAAATAGGCCTGGAGCAGTTTGCCCATTTCCGCATATTGAGTAAACAGTAAGGCCCGATCCCCTGCGTCAATCAACTCTTGGAGCATTTCAATGAGGCGCATTAACTTCCCAGATCGAGAGGCAGCAAGCGTTTTTTCTTTTAGGTATTGGGCCGGATGATTACAAATTTGTTTGAGTTTTGTGAGGGTCGCTAAGATATGTCCCCGCCGTTCAATGCCGCTGCTGTTTTCAATGTCTTGTAATGATTTTTTAACCACTCCTTCATAGAGGCTGGCCTGTTCCAGACTGAGGCTACAAAAGACGGTCATTTCCAGTTTGTCGGGCAAGTCTTGGATGATGGATTGATCGGTTTTAAGACGGCGGAGGATAAACGGCTGAACATAGGTTTTCAGGGCTTCTAAGGAAGTTGTATCACCATAGCGTTCAATGGGAATGGCATAGCGTTTTTGAAAATAGGGTTTGTTGCCGAGATAGCCCGGATGGAGAAAGTCTAAAATTGACCAGAGTTCAGTGAGGCGGTTTTCTAGGGGGGTTCCGGTTAAGGCAATCCGAAAACTTGTCTGCAATTCCCGCACGGCTTTAGATTGACGAGTTTCTGAGTTTTTAATATTTTGGGCTTCATCGAGAACAACATTTTGCCATTTAATCGGTTTCAGGCTATCTAAATCGCGATAAATTAGGGCATAACTAGTCAGAATAATGTCATGTTTTTTAACGATTTTTTGAAAGGCTTTTCCTTTGGAACGCTCGCTACCGTGATGAACCCAGGCCTGGAGTTGGGGGGCAAACTTTTTAATTTCTCGTTCCCAATTCCCTAAAACAGATGTGGGACAGACTAATAGCGTGGGCGCAATTGGATTTTTTTGGTTCTTGAGGTGCAGCAGAAAGGCGAGAAGTTGAATTGTGTTGTGACAAAGGATATTATTTGCAATAAAATTATGGTGTTTGACAACTTGCACATCATAAACCCAACCCGAATAGTCAATATCTTCAATGGAAACAATTGGACAATAGAAAACTTCTTGGGTATTGAGATGAACTAAGGTATCTCGGAACTCATTTAGTTTTTCCCGTTCTAGAGTTTCATAGGCTTGAAGAGTTTGAGTTGTCCATTTTGAGGGTTTGAGTTGACGGTAGTTGATTTCTGATTGTCCACTTAGCACTAAATCACAATGGCTGATCACTCGTTGTAAACTTTGATGGGAGAATTTTTGAGTACCGTTAATATAGACTGGGCTATGCATTCCTAAATGTCGGAGCGGTAAGCGGGTTTGCTCAACCATATTCCTGACCACATCACTTGCCGGAATGCCCTCAATGTTGGTATTACAAGTTATATCAGCAATCTTTTTGAGTTTGCCTTGTTTTATTTCACTGATAAATCCAATTTCTTGTTGAAACCGCCTTAAGCCCACGCCGCCAATTGTGCCAATATAGTATGTCCGCTGAATATTTTTTCCATTGGTCGCACTCTTTTGTTTGGGGGTGACTCGTAACCAAATGCCAAAACGTCTGAGTAAAGTTGCCAACTGTTTAATAATTACGGGTGAGGCTGTGGCAATTTCAACACTACGCATGGTTTGAATTACAGAGCCTTCCGCTTCAAAATAATGACTTAAAAACGTTTTGAGACAAGCTGAATCCCCTGTCATAATGAACTCAGGAATGGCCTTATGGGCAGATCGTTGTCCCCAAACATAGCCTTTTTCACTCAGAAATTGCTGATAATTGCGGCTGTTAATCCGTAAATCGGGGACTTGATCAGAAAATTGTTTAATAGTTGGGTGATTAATCCTAAGCTGATAACGTTGGGCAATACGAGTGATTGTATCTTGAAGATCAGTTAAAACTGCAATATTTTTCTGGGTAATTCGCAAAGACGCTGATTCTAAAATCTCATACCCTTCCGCAATTTGCCAGGCCAAAAACTTGACTAAATCTAGGTCAATGGGTTTTCCAGGCCAAACTAAGTGACTTGGAACACAGACATAATCACCAACCGTTAGCTGATTTGTCCAACCCCGATGAGTAAGGAGCTTATGACGATAGGTAATGAGAATTTCACTGCCATCTGCCAACCGGACTTGTCGTAATTTTTCCTTAACTTCCTGTCGATATAATTTTTGAACTGGGGCTGTGACAATTTTGCCAGTTGTTTCCTCAATACTATTAACAATGAGGGGAGTTGTTGGTGTTGTCCAATAGCCTTCACCATCAAATTCAGTCACTCCGGCGTAGTCTTCCCAAACCTGTTGAATAGGTTGCAAGTTGCCATTGACAAATATATCTCCAATAAAACATTTCCCCAGGCCCATGTCGTCCGCCAAACAAGCCCCCAATCGCCAGCGTTCAAGAAATGTTAACCAACTCACACCCCGGGCCTGGTAGGGTCGTAATTCGCCTTCAAATCCGGGTGGGTTACTAATCGGTTCGAGGCTTTGTTTCCCCGTTAAGGCATCCAATAACGCTTTGAGATTTTCATCGGCATCCAGGCCAACCACAGGTAATTTTTCTAAGGTGACACTTTCCCCGGTGGCGATCCGCAACACATCTTGGAGGGTTAACCCAGTGGTGGCTTTACGGGTGGCAAAAAAGGCCTGGGCCGCCTGAATATCTTGGGGGCGTAACTCCACCCATTCTCCATCCACTTCCACCACGGGACTATTGAGGGCGACCAAGCGATCAAACTCGGCCTGGGTCATGGCTCGATTGCCCAAGGACAGATCCCAACGAAAATCTAATAAACTGGCAAGTCCCAGGCCCTGATGATCCTCCTTGGGAATAGCAGCCGTAATCTTCAAGCCCAAGCGGGGAACAGGGGTTTGACGATGCCGTTCCAGGCCAGGGGGCATAACCAAGCCAAAGCCACTGTCTTCTAGACGGGCCGCGCCAATTTTGAGAAACGTATAAACCTGGGCCGAATTTAACTCTTGGCCAAGGGGGCGGGCTGTTTTTAAGCTGGTTTCCAAATCGGGATATAACCGCACCGCCAGGCCCAGGCCAGTCAAAAGGGTTTCTTGGGGCCGCTGGATGATCTGGTTTTGATAGGAGATTGCGTCAGCGGGTTGTTGCCAAATCTCAGCCGCGGAAATGCGCCAATCTGGTTGATCTGCCGATTGCAGCCCAAAGGTTAAGGACCAGGAAGCCAACTCAGTCGGGGGTGGGACTAACTGAAAATAAACCTGCCAGCGATGTTGACCGGTGACGGTCGGCGCAATGGGAGCTAACCATTGATCAAGGGTTTCGAGCCACTGATGAGAATCTGGGGACTTGGGTAATGGGCTGTAGGGGGTCAGGAGGGCCTGGAGCCATTGTTGGGGGGCATTGGCGGCTTGTTTTCGGAACCCAGGGCGGCCCATCTCCGGCATCAGCTTAGGAACTTGCCCCACCAAGTAATTAATCAACCCCTGTAAATAGCTGGTGATCAGGTCTGGGGGGCTAGGGGGAATTGGAATTTCTGGGGAATGGTCAGGATGGGGCTCAACGTAAAACCGAAGGGACTGGGGCATCTGGGTGGCAAAGAGATCGAGGCGGTGGCGGTCGGTCACACTATCCAACAATGGCAGCCAAAAAACCTCAATCTGTTCTGGATCCGCCCCAGGCCGATGCACAGGCACAAACTTGCCACGCCCAACTAAATCCAACCCCCAACGGGTAATATGGCTCCAAAACCGTAAATCATCGCCTATGGTGATTGGGCCGGGGGCCATGGCGGGGAGATGGGTAAACCAGGCCAGGAGAGGTCCCAAAGGGATTTCACCGCCCGTTAGTTGCCAAGGGATGAGGACATCGGGGCAGGCAGTCTTGGCTTGGGGGTCGCCATGGAGGAATTGGGAGGAACTGGGGATCAGGTGTGTTTCTGTGATCACGGTGGGCAGGGCCAAGTGAGTGGATTTGGGGGTGATCGCGCCGCCCAGGCCGGGGGCAATTGATGCTAAAGCCGTCTCTAACTCAGCCAACCCGAGGCCATAGGGATAAGGAGCGACATCCGCAGAGATTGCCGTAATCGTCTCAGCCCCGGCCCGCCACCGCTCACCCCAGAGATAAAATTTCTCACCTTGCGCTCCAATCACCCAACTGCCGTGGAGAATTGTCATGGGGGTTTACTGGCCTTTGACGGAATAATAGAGACGGAATAATATAAAGCGCAAAAATTGAGACCCCGATCCGTGGATCTCACTACCCTGCATCTTTTCAATCCTAACATTAGCCCTTCAGCCAACCCCAAACCCAGGCCATTCGCCATCCTAAGCTATAGTGTCAGGGAATCATTAACCCATAAAAAATAGGGAGAAGACGTTGGTAGTACGCACCCTCCAGAAGACCATCATGCACAAGTTGTTCAAGCTATCTGGAATTGTTTTACTCTCATGCTTGAGTTTAATGGCCTGTGACGGAGACGCGCCGCCAGCCTCAACATCCACTCCCACTGCCCCCAACGCGACCCCAACCAGCAGCAATCGCCTGGCCATCATCAAACAACGGGGCAAATTAGTCTGTGGTGTGAGTGGTGAACTGCCTGGCTTTAGCTTTGTGAATGCTCAGGGGAACTACGCCGGCCTGGATGCGGATATTTGTCGAGCCGTGGCCACCACCCTATTTAATGATCCCAATGCCGTTGAATTTCGCAATCTCAATGCCAAGGAACGATTTTTAGCCCTGCAAACGGGAGAAGTGGATCTCCTCAGTCGCAATACCACCCTGACGATGAGCCGCGACACCAATCTAGGGATTACCTTTGCCCCAGTTGTCTTCTATGACGGCCAGGCCGTGATGGTGCGTCAAAACAGTGGGATTACTAAACTGGCGGATCTGGCTGGAAAATCCGTCTGTATGCAAACCGGCACCACCAACGAGCAAAACTTTACGGATCAGATGCGAACCCTGAAGGCCGCCTTTACCCCCGTTGTCTTTGAAGATGTGAATACCACCTTTGCCACCTATGCCGAGGGACGGTGTGATGCGGTTACAGCGGATCGCTCTCAATTAGTCTCACGCCGTCAAACCTTACCCAATCCCGAGCAAAATATTGTTTTACCAGAAGTTTTCTCTAAGGAGCCATTGGCCCCAGCGGTAATTGCCGGAGACCCGGCCTGGAGAAACATGGTTCGGTGGACAATTTATGCCCTCATCAATGCCGAAGAATTGGGAATTACCCAGGCCAACCTCAATCAACAACTCCAAAATCCAGATCCCAATGTGCGGCGATTTTTAGGGGTTGAGGGAGAACTCGGCCAAGGGCTTGGGGTCGCTCCAGACTTTGTGGCCAATATCATTAAAGCCGTGGGAAACTATGGCGAAATCTATGAACGGAATCTAGGGAGCCAAACGCCCTTAAAACTGGAGCGGGGACAAAACAACCTCTGGACAAAAGGCGGTCTGATGTATTCACCTCCTTTTCGTTAAGGGGTTAAATTCAACTGGCGGCCAAACCCTGAGCCTGATCCCGTTTAGGGATGCCATTTATAATTGAACGAATGAGTTCTTAAGGGAGCCATCGCTTAAATGATGACCGCAACTCTGATTCAGGCCGTGCCAAATGAGGTGACGGACAAGTTATCCTACTCTCCTGAGGAATATTTAGAAATAGAGGAGAAATCTGATCTGAAGCATGAATATCGAGATGGGGAAATTGTTGAGATGGCCGGTGGAACAACAAACCATAATGAGATTGCTGGTAATTGTTATACATTTTTGAAATTAGCCCTTAAAGGCAAACAGTATCGCATTTACTTCGCTGATGTCAGATTATGGATGCCCCAATTTCGCCAATTTACCTATCCCGATGTGATGGTTATTCAGGGTGAGCCAATCTATGTGGGCAAGGGAACCACAACCATTACCAACCCGATGCTGATTGTCGAGGTATTATCCCCATCCACCCAAGACTATGACCGAGGGACAAAGTTTACCCGCTATCGCTCGATTCCTGAATTAAGAGACTATATTCTGATTGATCCGGATCAGTTTGCCATTGAGCAGTTTACTAAGAATCCAGAAGGACAATGGGTTCTAACAGATATTCACGGGGAGGATCGTTCTCTAGTTTTGGCCTCTCTTGATGTACAAATTAGGCTGAAGGATATTTATGAGGGAGTGATGTTTGCGGTTGGTGCGGAACAGGAGTAGAGAGGGGATCAGATATCGTGGATGATCAAAAGCTTGACAGTGATGGAGTGTCCCCCATTACCCTCATTTCGGCGAAAAATCCGCCCCTAACAGAAGTGCTCCAGGAGTTTTGGCACTATCGAGAGCTACTCTATATGCTGACGCTCAGACGGATCAGTGTCCGCTACAAACAAACCCTTGTCGGCGTTACCTGGGTGTTACTTCAGCCCCTAGTGGCAATGATCATTTTCAATATTATTTTTGGCAAGTTAATTAAGATTCCTACTGCTGGCGTGCCTTATCCAATTTTTGTTTATGCCGCTTTAGTGTTATGGACGCTGTTTGCGGAAGGGGTGAATCGGGCTAGTGGCAGCTTAATTGGGGAGTCCCAACTGATTTCTAAAGTCTATTTTCCGAGATTGATGATTCCGATTGCGGCGGTGGCCTCGGCCTGGATTGATTTTGTTGTATCGTTGTTTCTGCTGTTGCCCTTGACCTTTATTTATGGTTTGCGTCCGACTTGGAGCCTTGGGCTGATTCCAGTTCTGATGGTCGTAACGATGGTCTTAGCCACGGGAATTGGGTTATTTTTCGGTGCTTTGAATGTGCGTTATCGCGATTTCCAGTATCTTGTCCCGTTTTTAATGCAGATTCTCTTTTTTGCTTCTCCTGTGATTTTTTCAGTGGAAATTGTCCCGCCGCAGTTCCAGAAGTGGTATTACCTAAATCCAATGGCGGCCGTGATTGATGGGTTTCGGTTTGCAGTGACGGGGATTACGCCGCTGAGTGGCTGGGCCTTGGCCTGGTCTATGGTGTGTGGGGTGATTTTCCTTGGCCTGGGGGTTCTGACGTTTCAGGCGGTTGAGCGAGAATTTGCGGATGTGATTTAGGAATATCAAAGAAAGTCCATCTGCTCAGAAGACTATAATTTTTGGGGATTGAGTGACAAGCCTCAAGTTTTGGGTAGATTTAGAGTATCAGTTGCCTAGGGTTCTATGGGTCAGCCAGTAATTCAAGTGCGAGGGTTGGGGAAGCGGTATCGAATTCGGGCCCAAAAGTCATTGGCCTATCGCAGTTTGCGCGAGGATCTGTGGGGGGGAGTACAGGGATTCCTTAAGGGTGGGTGGCAGCCAGGCCATTGGGAAGAGTTTTGGGCTTTGCAGGATGTGAGTTTTGATGTCCAGCAAGGGGATGTGGTGGGAATTATTGGGCGAAATGGGGCGGGTAAGAGTACACTGTTAAAAATTTTATCGAGGATTGTCAAGCCTACAACTGGGGAGGCGGTGATTCGGGGCCGGGTTGGCTCTTTGTTGGAGGTGGGGACGGGGTTTCATCCTGAGTTGACAGGCCGGGAAAATATTTTTATGAATGGGGCAATCCTGGGTATGAGTCGGACTGAAATTCGGGCTAAGTTTGATGAGATTGTCGCCTTTGCAGAGGTGGAAAAGTTTTTAGACACGCCGGTTAAACATTATTCATCGGGGATGTATGTTCGATTGGCTTTTGCGGTGGCGGCTCATCTGGAACCTGAGATTTTAATTGTAGATGAGGTTTTGGCAGTGGGGGATGCTCAGTTTCAGAAGAAGTGTTTAGGAAAGATGGGAGATGTCAGCAAAAAAGAAGGAAAAACCATCTTATTTGTTAGCCACAATATGGGTGCTGTTGTTAGACTTTGTAGTGAAACAATTCTTCTAATGCGGGGTGGTGTTGGATACCATGGATCGACTAGAAAAGCAATAACTCACTACATCAACTCTGACTTAGGTGCTACAAACTTTAAGCAGTGGAGTTTTGATAATTTTTCTGATGATAAGATAGTTTTTTTCTTAAAGGCTAAAGTTCATAGTAAAGATGGTACTATAAAAAGCAATTTTGAGATAACAGAGGAAATTGGAATCACTATTCACTATAGAGTAACAAAAAGTGGTTATGTTTTTACACATGGATGTAACTTATTTAATGATCAAGGTATCAATATCTTAAACTCCCATGATATTGTTTCATCTATGCGTAATGTGCCACGCAGTCAAGGAGACTATTCAGCAACAGTATGGATTCCTTCAAATTTCCTTGCAGAGGGGACATTTATTATTGGACTTGCAATATTAACACCAGAACCATTTAGTATTCATCTGCATGAGCCAAATGCTCTAGCATTTAAAGTTACTGACAACATATCAGGAAGTTCTGCTCGTGGAGAGTATACTGGAGAATTTCCGGGGTTGGTAAGGCCAATTTTGAAATGGGAGGCATCGCTATGCACCAAAGCTCAATAGACAAAATGCAGTTATTTGTCAATAAATATCTTAATAAAAAATCATCTGAAGAACTTTATATATTAGACCTTGGCAGCCAAAACATTGGAGGATCATATCGCCCTATTTTCAATATTCCTGGCTGGAAATATATTGGTTTAGATTTAGAGGTTGGAGAAAATGTAGATATTTTACTTCGTGATCCATACAGGTGGAATGAAATAAGTTCAAACTCAGTTGATGTGTTAATATCTGGACAAACCTTGGAGCACATTCAGTATTTTTGGTTAACTATTTTAGAGATTGCACGAGTACTAAAACCCGGAGGATTATGTTGTCTAATTGCTCCTTCTACTGGATATGAACACAGATACCCTTTAGATTGCTGGAGGTTCTACCCTGATGGTATGATTGCATTGGCTAACTTTGCTCAACTTGAGGTTTTAGAAGCCTTTACACAATGGGAAAATGAAAATTATAACGATGGAAGTAATGTTTGGCATGACTCTGTTCTCATAGCACGTAAACCTTTAACTTTCGATAAGCAGTGTTCAGATTCGATGGAAATTTATACTCATCTTTTTGAAGTTTTAACGCCATCTGGGCAATTAGAGTTATATAAGTTTGAAGTGACTAACTTGAAACGTGCATTAAGTTCAATTGACCTTGAGTTAAAACAACTAAAGACTCAAAATATGAATCTTTTATTAACTCATGCAAAAGCTATTGAAAATATTGAAAAGAGCTTTTTTTGGAAGCTGCGAACTCAATGGTTTTTGATTAAGAATCTTTTTATTAAATTATTTGCAATTAATCTCAATGAGAGTAAGTAATTAAAGGAATAAATATCATGAAACAAGTCATTAAAAATTGGTATTTTAATAACGATAGAATTGAAATGTTGGCTTTTATTCCAGCTTATTCAAAGAAAATTTTAGATATTGGTTGTGCTAATGGCGGCTTTGCAAGTCTTGTTAAGGATAAATTTGGAGTTGAGGCGTGGGGAATCGAAATTAATCCTGAAGCTGCTCGAGTTGCTAGTCAACGCCTTGATAAAGTTATTCTTAAGGATATATCAGATGCTCTTAATGGCCTTCCTGAAAAATATTTTGATTGCATAATATTTAATGACGTGCTCGAACATCTTATTGATCCGTATACTGTTCTAAAAAAAGTCAAGAAAAATTTAAGCGACCAAGGTGTCGTGATAGCCTCACTGCCTAACATTCGACACGCTCCAGTTCTATATGAGCTTCTTGTAAAGGGTAATTGGGATTATCAAGATTATGGTGTCCTTGATAGAACTCATCTTCGTTTCTTTACAAGGAAAAGTATTATAAAGATGTTTGAAGAACAAGGATATACCATATTGAAAATGGATGGAATTAATCGTTCAGAATCCATACATGGAAAGCTTATTTCTAAGCTACTTTTAGGCCCTTTCTATGATATGAAATATATTCAGTTTGCTTGTCTAGTTAAGCCGAATTATAGCTAACTTAACATAACTGGTAAGTACCTCATGGCAAAAATAATTGCTCTTTATTTCCCTCAGCTTCATGCAATTCCAGAGAATGATAAGTGGTGGGGCGAAGGTTTCACAGATTGGGTCAATGTGCGGAGAGCAAATCCTCTTTTTCCAGAACATTATCAACCACGTATTCCTGCAAGTGAGAATTATTATGATCAATCTAAAGAAGAAGTAATTAAAGATCAAGTCAGTTTAGCGAAGCAGTACGGGATATATGGTTTTTGTCACTATCACTACTGGTTTAATGGTAAACAGTTACTAGAAAAACCAACTAATATTTTACTTGAGAATAAAGATATAGATATAAAATTTTGCCTTGCCTGGGCTAATGAAACTTGGTCAAGAAGATGGGATGGACAAGATCACGATATTTTGCAATTGCAAACTCACCCTGCTGAAATTAGTAGCTGGTCATTGCATTTTGATTACCTAATCAAGGCATGGACAGACAAGAGAGCTATAACTATAGATGGAAAGCCAATTTTTCTAATTTATCGACCTCAGAAAATTCAGAAAATTGGTGAAATGTTTAATTACTGGAGATTAAGAGCAAAAGAATTTGGGTTAAATGATATATTTTTTATTGCCATGAATCAATACCAACTACCTGACTTTAGTATTCTTCAACATTTCAACGGAATTATGCTCTTTCAGCCATTTTATACTGCATACAATTTCAGAAAAAATTCCATGCCGCACATTCTTGCAAAAGTTAAAAATAAAATCAAAAATGCCTATAATTATATACCAAGTTATATAAAGAATAATTTATCTAATTTAAAAAGTAAAAATAAGTCTTTTTTGACTTTTTATGATTATGATGTTGTTTGGCAGCAGATCATACGTCAAGAAATAGATGCTCAATTACCTTTGTTTGAGGGTGCATTTGTTGATTGGGATAACACTGCAAGGTATCGAGAAAGGGCAACTATATTTCGAGATGCTAACCCGTATAAATTTGAGACGTATATGAAACAGTTAATTGCCAAGGTTTCCAAAAAAAAATTAAACGAGCAGTTTATTTTTATTAATGCTTGGAATGAATGGGCAGAATCTGCTTATCTTGAGCCAGATTCAAGGTTTGGACTTCAGTATCTAGATGCATTAAAAAGTGCTATATCAGTATATGAGCAAATTTCAGAATAAGGTAGAAATACTTCTTCCAGTCTATAATGGTTCGAGTTTTGTTGAGTCTCAAGTTCTATCTCTTCTTGATCAGTCATTAACTAACTATCTTGTCAGAATAATTGATGATTGCTCTGATGATCATTCAACCCAAATAATTAATAAAATTATAAGTAGTTATCCTCAACATATATCGCTTTACATTCAATGGATTAATGTTGGAGTTTTGGAAAGTATAAATGCTCTTTTTTCTGGTGCGAAGTCAAAATACATCTTTTTTTCTGATCAAGATGATGTTTGGCTTTCACACAAGATGGAGATTAGTCTAAAAAAAATGCAAGAAATGGAAGCTATATATGGTAGCTACACTCCTATTCTTGTCCATACTGATCTTACCGTTGTTGATCAAGACCTTAACCTGCTCCATCCATCCTTTCGACATTACCAAAACCTCGATCCTAATCCCCCTAAACTACTACCTAGATTACTCGTGCAAAACTTTGTCACAGGCTGCACAGTGCTCATCAACAAACCTCTCAAAGACCTAGTAAGCCCTATTCCCCCAGAAGCTATCATGCATGATTGGTGGATTGCCCTGACCGCCGCTACTTTTGGCAAAATTGCCTACATTTCCGAACCTACTGTGCTTTATCGTCAACATCAAAAAAACAATGTTGGTGCTAGACAATGGGGGCTTAACTATATCCTTTCGCGTCTCCGTAACCTAGAAAAAGTTAGAATTGATATTCAAAAAACTATTATTCAAGCTAAAAAATTTCGTGAAACCTTTCAAGATCATCTCTTACCTGAGCAACTTAAGATTATTGATACTTATATCAATCTTCCCAACCAGGCCTGGTCTACTAGAAAGTACCAAATGATTAAGTATGGGTTTTATCAACCCACAAGATTGAAAAATCTAGGTTTTTTCCTTTTAATTTAACTTGGATGTTCTTCCCAGTCCTCAATTCTTGCTTTCCCAAAGCTTCTTCTTCTCATAAAATTTGCCAATCTAAATGAGATAGGTTTTGTTCTGCTAAAGCTTGGGCCTGGTTTTGTGTCTATGCATAAAAATCTTGATTGTATAGCTCCGCATGATTCATGGGAGTTCACCCTAGTTCTAGAATAGACCTAAAAACGATTTTAGAATCAGGCGAATTAGCTAGTTTTACGAGTAAATTTCTATCCCAAAGTATAGCAATCACAATTGGTTTTGGGAATTAGAGTGTTGATTTTGCCAAGGTGATCGCCTCGAATGATCCTTGTCTCAGGTAGGATTGCTATAGATGGTGATGGATTGTTTTCCCCTTGTCTCGATATTTTCGGTTGATTTTTCTGTTTTGGACGACTGCCACCGCAGCGGAAATGGAATATCGGTTTAACTTTTTTATTGCCGCCCTCAGTAGCCTAGGCAATTTAGTCGGGGGAATTTTTGGCCTATTTTTGTTTTACCGTGATGGGCATACTTTTCCGGGGTGGTCTTGGGCTGAAGCCCTGATTGTCTTGGGAGTTTTCACGATTTTGCAGGGGATATCCGCCACTTTTTTAGTTCCCAACTTGAACCGAATTGTTCGGCAAGTTCAGGAAGGGACATTGGATTTTGTTTTGCTCAAACCCATTAGCAGCCAGTTTTGGTTATCCGCCTACAGTGTCTCCCTTTGGGGCATTCCTGATGTGATCTTTGGTGGTTTAATTATTCTCTATGGGGGACAGCGTTTAGGACTCAGTTGGCAAAGTTACCTGGCTGGCCTGGGGCCGTTGGGCTTGGGTGTCATTAGCTTTTACAGTCTTTGGTTTATGTTGGGGGCGACCAGTATTTGGTTTGTAAAAATTTATAATGTGACAGAGGTGTTGCGGGGGCTGGTGGAAGCGGGACGCTATCCAATGGTGGCTTATCCAGCGGCCTATCGCTTTTTCTTTACCTTTATTGTTCCAGTTGCCTTCTTAACCACAGTCCCAGCAGAGGTCATTTTGGGGCGGGGACAACTGCCGTGGATTCTCGGTGCAGTCGGGTTGGCGGGGGGATTACTGTATGCCTCAAATCGGTTTTGGCGGTTTGCACTCCGGTTTTATACCAGTGCTTCGGCTTAGGGTTTCTCTAGACTTCTCAACGTTGGCCTGAATAAACCCAAGCAAATAGCCTAAAATTTCTGCCAAGACTCAATCATGGCCTGGAGGATGGGATCGGTATGCGTTTACGAGAGCTTTTAGTTGCGGCTCATGTCCCCTGCTCGAGTGAATCTCCTGCCCTAGAGGATGAAGTCACCCAATTAAGTACAAATTCTTGGGATTGCCGCTCGGGAACTTTATTTATTGGGATGCCGGGAACCCGGGTAGATGGGGGGAATTTTTGGCCAAGTGCCGTTGCTGCTGGAGCCATTGCCGCGGTTGTCTCTCCCCAGGCCAAGCTACCCGACCCCAACAATCCGGCCCTCGTGATCCCTGTAGATCAGATTGAGCAGGCCTGTGGACAACTGGCAACCGCCTTTTACAACTATCCCGCCCAAAAACTTTCCCTTGTGGGTGTGACCGGCACCAATGGCAAAACGACCACCACTCATTTGATTGAATATCTGGTTAATGAAGCTCACCAGGCCCCGGCTCTCTTTGGCACCCTCTATAGTCGCTGGCCAGGCCATGAAGTGATTGCGACCCATACCACTCCCTTTGCTGTGACTCTTCAAGGGCAATTAGCCGCGGCAGTCCAGGCCGGGGCCAAGGTGGGGATTATGGAGGTGAGTTCCCATTCCTTAGCTCAAGGACGAACCTGGGGCTGTGAATTTACGGCGGCGGTGTTTACCAATCTCACCCAAGACCATTTGGACTACCACAAGGACTTAGAGGATTATTTTGCGGCCAAGGCTCTATTGTTTGAGGAGAACTATCTCAAAGGGCGCGCAATCATTAACGGCGATGATCCCTACGGACAACGGTTACTCAGCCAGTTTGGCCCAGACCAGGCCTGGAGTTACCGGACTAAAGGAGAAGCTGACCTCTGGGCGACAGATTTACAGTATCGGGCCGATGGCGTTTCTGGCATCATTCACACCCCCAAAGGAACAGGAGCCTTTAACTCACCCTTGGTGGGCCAATTTAATGTCGAAAACCTACTGGCGGCGATTGGGGTTGGCTTACATCTGGGCCTGGATTTAACGGCAATGTTGGCCAGCTTGCCCCAGTTCCCTGGAGTTCCCGGCCGGATGCAGCAGGTTAAGGTTAGCCCGGCGCAAGATATTAGCGTGATTGTCGATTATGCCCACACACCGGATAGTTTAGAGAACCTGCTCAAAGCCGCTCGGCCATTTATTCCCGGCCAGATGATCTGTGTCTTTGGCTGTGGTGGCGATCGGGATCGCAGCAAACGTCCGCAAATGGGAAAAATCGCCGCTGATTTAGCCGATCACGTAGTCGTCACTTCGGATAATCCCCGCACCGAAGACCCCCAAGGCATCCTCGAGGATATTTTGGCTGGAATTGAGCCAACCATTAATCCCCTTGTGGAGGCTGACCGTCACCAGGCCATTCTCGACGCGATTCTCCAGGCCCAACCCGGAGATGGAGTTGTGATTGCGGGTAAAGGTCATGAGGACTATCAAATTCTCGGCACCGAAAAGGTTCATTTTGATGACCGGGAAGAAGCCACCGCCGCCTTAAAACAACGCCTGGACCTGGAGTAAGGAGTTGCTCTGTCAGTTTTCACCCCCTGGCCATCATGGGCATCTCCACAATGGGACTCTCTGGCCTGGAGGTTGATCAGGGGCAATCAAGGTTTGAATCCCTATCGCATTACTCCTTTAGGGGCAGATTGAGATAAGTCAGAAAATCTTTGATGGGTAATCTGTTGAGGATTTTGACTCTTTCAGAGTAGTCTGCGTAACTCTATGGATAAAGATAATACTTTCAGAGGTAATTTCCCAGAGTTAGACTGAAGTTAATGCGCTGATGGCCCCATTTCCACCCGTCTTATGTCTCCTCTTCCTGCAACCCTAGCATCTTCCTCCAGGCCAGCCCTTGATCTGACAACGCCGATTGTGGTCGGTTTGTCCGGGGGGGTAGATAGTTCTGTGGCCATTGCCAGTCTGCATCAACAGGGCTATCCGGTGATTGGGGTGACGCTTTGGCTGATGAAAGGGAAAGGGCAATGTTGCTCGGAAGGGATGGTGGATGCGGCCCGCCTCTGTGAAGAATTGGGTGTTCCCTACCAGGTTGTGGATAGCCGCGAGGTTTTCCAGACCCAGATAATTGACTACCTAGTGGCGGGTTACAGTGCCGGAATTACCCCCTTACCCTGTTCCCAGTGCAATCGGATGGTTAAGTTTGGCCCCCTCTTAGCCTATGCCCAAGCCTCCTTAGGAGCAAATCATATCGCCACGGGTCACTATGCCCGGATTCGCTACAACTCGACCACAGAACGCTATGAACTCTGGCGGGCAGTGGATCGGAAAAAAGATCAATCCTATTTTCTCTATGATTTAACCCAAGATCACTTGGCCCATACACTCTTTCCGCTGGGGGAACAAACCAAAGCCGAGACGCGGGCCATGGCCAGCCAGTTTAATTTGCACACGGCCAGCAAGCCAGAAAGCCAAGATCTCTGCCTGGTAGAAGCCCACGGTTCGATGCGGGAATTTCTGGCCCAATATATTCCCCCCCAGTCTGGCGAAATTGTCGATCAATCCGGGCAGGTCTTGGGCTACCACGAAGGCATCCATAACTACACCATTGGCCAACGCAAAGGGATTGGGATTGCCGCCGCTGAACCCTTATATGTTCTGGCTCTCGATACCACCCGCAATCAAGTCATTGTTGGCCCCCGTACCCAGGCCGAGCAGGGAGAATGCAACGTTCAACGCCTGAACTGGGTCAGTATTCCGCCAGTAGATCATCCCCTCGATGTGACTGTGCAAATTCGCTACCAAAGCCAGCCCACCCCCGCCACCCTGATTCCCGATCCCGACAACCCCATAACCCAGGCCAAGCTTGTCTTTGCCGAACCTCAATTTGGGGTCACGCCCGGCCAGGCTGCGGTGTGGTATGACGGGGAGCGTTTGCTGGGCGGGGGAATTATTGAGTAAAGTAGAACGTAAGGATTTGTAACAAAAGTTTGTGGACTGCCCGTGAACAATCGCCTTTCGTTAGTGCAGCCGAGAGCTATGACCAGCCCAGGCCTGGTTTCACGGTTAATTTTAATCTCCCCCTTCTTCTTTTGGGGTACGGCGATGGTGGCGATGAAGCAGGTGCTCCCCCAGACCAGTCCCTTTTTTGTCGCGGCGGTGCGGTTAATTCCAGCGGGAATTTTAGTGCTGCTCACGGCTTGGCTGCTTCGGCGTAAACACCCCCAAGGATTGCGGGCCTGGGCCTGGATTGGTCTATTTGCTCTGGTAGATGGCAGCCTATTTCAAGGTTTTTTAGCCGCCGGCCTGGAGCGGACAGGGGCCGGTTTAGGTTCGGTCATGATTGACTCCCAACCCTTAGCCGTGGCCTTGTTGGCAGCCTGGCTTTATCGGGAAAAAATTGGCTTTTGGGGTTGGCTGGGTTTATTGATTGGCATTAGCGGCATTAGTTTAATTGGCATTCCCCAGGCCTGGTGGTTTGATCTCATGCATGGACAGGTGGCCAATCTCAGCCTCAGTTGGGCGGGCCTGGGGGCGCGGGGCGAATTTTGGATGTTGCTAGCGGCCTTGTCCATGGCGGTGGGTACGGTGATGATGGGCAAGGTGAAAGAATATGCGGATCCAATTATGGCGACGGGCTGGCACATGATCTTGGGGGGACTCCCCTTACTGGGCCTGGGGCTTTGGGGAGATACTCTGCCCTGGGTTAACTTAACGGGCCTGGATTGGCTGAATTTGGGCTATGCTACCCTGTTTGGGAGTGCCTTGTCCTATGGCTTATTTTTTTACTTTGCATCTCAAGGCAACTTAACCAGTCTCAGTTCCTTAACCTTCCTCACCCCTGTCTTTGCCCTCAGCTTTGGTCAACTCATTTTGCAAGAGACCCTCACCTCCTTCCAACTCTGGGGGGTGGGATTAACCTTGGTCAGTATTTATTTAGTCAATCAACGCCAACACCTGGCCCAACTCTTCCACGAGCGAGCAAGGCTCTACGGTCAACGCTCTCTGGGGCCAGGTCTGATTTCCCCAGCCAAAATCCCTGTTCCACAACTTATTCGCCAATCTCTTCCTAAAGATTCTTAAGTGCGAGATATTGCCGATCGCCTGGCATATAAATCATGCACTCATTACCTCAGGGATTCGGGAATTTGATGTCGTTTCAGCAACTTGGTTCTCTGGGACTGTTGGGTAGAAATGCCGCCCATCATTAAAATCCGATCCCCTGAGATGACAAAGTATAGCGTTACGCAGACTGTTCTGAGAGAGTAGAAATGTCAAAAAGACTGCTCATCAAGCATTTTCTGACTTGTCCCCATCTCACCCTAAATGGGTAACGCTATAGTCTGAACAATTGATGATCAAGAAACTTCTTTCAATGTGGTAAGCTAGGAAACGCTGAAAAAGTTATGGGTCGGTGCCCGAGTGGTTAATGGGGGCGGACTGTAAATCCGTTGGCTACGCCTACGCTAGTTCGAATCTAGCCCGGCCCATCTAAACTAAAGAAGCGAGACTTTTGATCCTGTTGGGTTTGGTCTTGCCATTCTGGAAACGTTAAAGCTTGCCCCTGGATGCGAAAGGATTTTTCCTCGTAGCTAAACCAATGGTTTCCATCCGATTGAATTGTAGTTAAAAATGGCTCGGCATTGAGGGTAGAAATTAAGGACTCTTGGGCCTGGGTCGCCATCAGCCAGTTATTTTGCAGCCGCCAGTTGCGAGAGACAAAGGTGACTGTTTTCTGTTCTTCAGGAATTTCAATGTTACGAACATATAAATCTCGAACCCCGATTTGCGCTCCCAAGTTACCAGCAATGATGTTGTTTTCGAGGGTGACATTTTCGGCTGCCCAACCAAACAGGCCGGGGGTTTGTAAATAATTGGGGGCGATACTGTAATTTTGAGTGATGATTGAATTTTTAATTGTAATCGGCCCAGGCCCCGCTTCAATAAATAAACCCGTCACCGCATTACCCCTAAATTGAGAGTGATCCACAATAATATTTTGGTAATCACTGTCCAACCACAGGCCAGCGGCATAGTTATCAATGGCTCGATAGTTAGTAAAGGTTGCCCGTCTCAGATAAAAATATTTTTCCCCCGCATCCCAATCGTAATAGCCCGTCAGATGGCCCCGCCAGTTATTGCCCCGCGATTCCACATTCTTAATGGTTAAGTCGGAAATAAATGCCCCACCCAGGCCCCGCATCCCATTATCGGCACTGATCACATTGGTTATGGTCATCCCTTGCGATTCATTAATATTTAAGCCCGTCCAGTTATTGTCATAAAACTGACAGTGATCAACCGTAATGTTTCGAGACCGACCAATGGTTAAGGCCCCCGTAAATGTGCCGCCATACTTTTCAAAGATCAAATTTTGCAGGGTGATGTTTTCGGCCTGATCCAGAGTTAATCCATTGCGGCGGGTACTAATTTTCACCCTGGCCGATGGCCAATCTAAATCAGCGGGTGGAGCAAGATAAATATTTCCCTGCTCATCATCAACTTGAAAGGTTCCGGGTTGAAGTTCCGGGTAGGTTAAGACAGGCTGGAGGCGGTGTTCATTGACCCAGGCCAGTTCTCCCCGTTGCATCAGGAGGGGTAAATCAATGTCGTAACTGGCCCAAGGGTTCCCAGAAAAGCCCCACTGAACCGGCCAAGGATGTTGATAAATTCCCGGTGATGGAGTGGGTTGCCAACTGTCCCAGAGATCTGCCCCGGTAAAAATCACTGTGCCTAGTTTTTCGGCCCTGAGGATGACTGGAGGGAGATGTTTGAAGGTCGGATTGGGTTGAGATTGGAAGGTGGCTGTTTGGCGATAAATGCCCGGAGCAAATCGGAGTTGGACAGACTGCCCCTGATGTTGGATAGTGGCGGCTTGGTTGAACTGGGCCTGGAGGTCGCTATCGGGATCAATATGGAAAATCACCGCCGACTCTTGAGTTAACCCCACAGAACTACCCCAGGCCCAAAGGCATAGCCCCAGCAGCAATGGCCCCAGCCACCCCAATCCGCCTTTGACCTTGGCCACATCGCCTCACTTAGCGCTTAAACCTAGCTCCCAATTGGGCAAAACAAACCTTGAGACTTTCATCCAAGATATCCGCGGCTTGCCGTTGACTGGGGCTGAGGGCTTGATTCTGGGCTTGGGCCTTGGCCATATCGCGAAAATCTTCATACTTGACCCGATCTTGAATGTAGCTCAGGGTGCATTGGCAATAGCTCTGGAAAAATTTCTCGGAAATAAACGGTGGTGCAGAGGCTTTAGCTTTGTCCATACAGGCGGTGAGATATTTATCCGACTGCTCAGGAGTATAGGCTTGGAGCTTGGGACTGGCCCAGGCCGGGAAGGGTAAACTCCCCACAATCATCGCCGCGACAATCAATAAGCGCATTTTCCACCACACACAACAATTAGCAATTGGCAACCCCTACTTTACCTGTTTCGGTTCACCGTTGATCCTTGACGGGAAGTTCTTTGGTTTTAGTTCCCAACAGCCAACCCTGAGATAACGCCGAGATTAAAGTCCGCTGAATTTAATTAAAGTATCGTTCCTTGAGTTCTTTGCGGGTCATCTCCATCAAAACGGCATGGGTTCCCCGTTCTGGCTCATGGTCTGCTGGCCGACGTTGTTGATAACGGCCATCGGGTTGTAAATCCCAGGCCTGGCGATTATCACTGAGCATTAAATCCAAAATCCCTTTTAATTCAGTCCCAGTGTGGGGATCCGTAATCGGGACAATCGCCTCCACCCGCCGATCTAGGTTCCGAGAACGCCAATCCGCACTGCCAATAAAGTATTCCGGATTACCATTATTTTCAAAGTAAAAGATGCGGGAATGTTCCAAAAACCGTCCAATCACACTGATGACCCGAATCCGCTCACTCACGCCGGGAACACCTGGGCGAATACAGCACATCCCCCGAATAATCAGGTCAATCTCCACCCCGGCCTGGGAGGCTGCATATAAGGCCCGAATGATTTGCCCATCGGTAATCGCATTCATTTTGGCAATAATCCGCCCCTGGCCGCCGCTGCGACTGTGTTCAATTTCCCGCTGGATTAAGGCCAACATCCGATCCCGCATGGTGACTGGGGCAATTAATAATTTCCGATAGTCCCGCTGACGAGAATATCCAGTCAGGAAATTAAATAAATCCGTCAGGTCGGCCCCCAGATCAGGACAGCAGGTGAACAGGCCCAAATCTTCATAAAGTCCAGCTGTTTTGGGGTTGTAGTTGCCCGTACCAATGTGGACATAGCGGCGAATTTCCCCAGCTTCTTGGCGCACCACCAATAGGGTTTTGGTATGGGTCTTCAGGCCTGGGACACCATAGACCACATGAACCCCGACTTTTTCCAGTTTCCTGGCCCAGAGGATATTATTTTCCTCATCAAAGCGGGCCTTTAACTCCACCAATACAGCCACCTGCTTGCCATTTTCTGCCGCCGCAATTAGGGCCTTGACAATGGGTGAATCCCCAGAGGTGCGGTAGAGGGTCATTTTGATCGCTAATACCTTCGGATCATAGGCGGCTAGGGTAATGAAGCGTTGGACGGTGGTCACAAAGCTGTGATAGGGATGGTGAACCAAGAGATCTCGCTCGCGAATTAGGCCAAATAGTTCTCCGGCGGCGGCTTCCCAATGCTCAAGTTCAACGGTTGGATCCAGGGTGTTCAGAGAAAATTGGGATTCCCGCTCATCAACGCGATGAAAACTCGCAGGGGTAATCGGATGCCAACTGGGGTCTTTCAGATGGGGCAGAGGGAGTTCCAGCAGCGAAAAGAGGTTATTCAGGCACAACAGGCCCTCGACATCATAGACATCGGTTTCATCAATATCCAATTCATCAATTAAGGTGTGGCGAATACTGGGGGGAATCTGTTTTTGTACTTCTAAACGCACCACCGAGCCAAACCGCCGCTTGCGAATTTCCTGTTCAATGGCAATCAACAAATCATCGGCTTTGTCTGTTTCTAGCTCTAGGTCAGCACTGCGGGTAATCCGAAAGGCGTAATGATTAAGAATCTTCATCCCCGGAAATAGGGATTCTAGGTTGTGGGCAATGACATCTTCGAGGGGAATGCCGACCCAGGCCCCGCCTTGATGCTGATCGGAACGGGGTAAATGATTGGGAAGGGTGACAAAACGGGGAAACCCACCGGGGACTTTGACTCTGGCAAACAACTCTTGACCAGAGGTGGGATCTTGGACGCTGACGAGGAGGTTCAAACTGAGGCTGGAAATATAGGGAAAGGGATGGGCCGGATCAATGGCTAGGGGGGTAAGGATTGGAAAAATTTGGTTAATAAAGTACTGGTGGAGATAGGCCTGTTGTTCGGGATGGAGATCCGCATAATGCAACAGAAAAATCCCCTCTTGGGCCAGACGCGGGCGCAACTCTAACTCAAAAAACCGATGTTGCTCGGTGACGGTTGGACGTAGATATTGCCGGATTGCTGCCAATTGTTCTTGGGGCGGAATCCCATCGGCACTCCCTTCGGTGATCCCACTTTCGACCTGTTGCTTCAGGCCAGCGACCCGAATCATGAAAAACTCATCCAGATTCGAGCTATGGATGGCCATGAATTTCAAACGCTCTAATAATGGCGTGCGGGGATCATAGGCTTCCTGTAGGACCCGTTTATTAAATTCCAGCCAACTCAAAGCCCGATTAAAGTAGTATTCTTTTGCTTTCAAGTCAATGTCAGTCATCTGTGGGGGTTCCGTGGGGTTGGTTGGGGGCATATCTTCTTCTGCGAACGTTGGCGTTAGCCTACCGGAGGTGCAGCAAGGCTCTTCAGAGGGAGTTAATGCCGATACGCTCAGTTCTATTGGGGCAACGTCTTCATGCATGATTAGAGCCTTTAGAAATAAGGGGGCGGCAAACCGATTCTCTCTAGGATAATTCGCCTCATAGTTTCCCAGTTGATCGTTATAATCCGATTAAGGTTAAACCAGCAAAAAATCCCCGGTAGCGATGCTTGTTATTTATTCTCCTGAGTTTCTTAACCATAAGACCGGCCCCTACCACCCGGAGCGTCCGCAACGCCTTGAGGCGATTGTTAAACTTCTCCAAGATGCGGCCTGGGCGAACCAATTAACCTGGCAATTGCCCACCCAAGTTAAAGATCGCGATCCCCTGGCCTGGATTAACCTTGTCCATCAACCCCAATATCTCCAGACCCTACAAGGGTTGGCTGAGAGTTTAAGGGATCAGGAACGGGGACATTTGGATCCGGATACGGTGATTTCGGGGGAAAGTTATCAAGTTGCGCTATTGGCCGTGAATGCCTGGCTAGATGGGGTTAGTCAAACGTGGAATACCGATCAGCCCAGTTTTGTCTTGGCTCGCCCCCCCGGCCACCATGCCTTACCCGAACGGGGAATGGGGTTTTGTTTGTTGGCCAATGCGGCGATTGCGGCCCACTATGCCCTGAGCTTACCGGGAATTTCACGGGTGGCAATTTTGGATTGGGATGTGCATCACGGGAATGGCACCCAGGCCTGTGTGGAATCTTTGCCTAACATTGCCTATTGCTCATTACATCAGTCGCCCCATTACCCCTACACCGGCGCGAGTCACGAACAGGGCCAGTACCAAAATGTCTTGAACATTCCCCTGGATGCGGGTAGTACGGGAGCCGACTATCACCAGGCCATGACGGATCGCGTGATTCCCTTCCTCAAAGCCTTTAATCCGGATCTGCTTCTGGTGAGTGCCGGGTATGATGCCCATCGGGATGATCCTCTCTCGGAGATTTTACTGACTCCAGGGGACTATGCCCAACTCACCCAAGCCTGTTTATCCTTGACGCGCAAGACGGTGTTTGGCCTGGAGGGGGGATATGACTTAGGGGGCCTGGCTACTTCGGTAAGAGCTACCGTTGCAACTTGTTTAGGGCAGGGGATTGATGAACCATGAATCAGATGTGGTCGGCCTTGTTGTTGCATCAGGGGACTTGGCGGGGAACCTCGGCCTATTTTGATGGACAAGGGACTTTCCAATCGGCAACTCCAACGACCGTTAGCCTTACCCCGAGCCTAGATCAGCAAACCATCCGCCAAGAGAACCAATATTTTGATGCCCAAGGTCAACTCAGCCAAACCAAGGCCTGGGAGTACAGTAGCCTTAGTCGTAGTGTTTTATTTTTTGACAATGGCGCATTTTCCCAAGGCTCAACCCAATCTGGCCCCTATGGGGACTTTGGCGCAGAATTTGGCTTGATTGCGGGAGATCGGCGGCTGCGGGGGATTCCGCTCTATCGCAATGGGCAACTGGAAACCATTACCTTGATCCAGGAATATCGGCAAGACAATCCTCCAATCGAATTACCGGCTTTGACTCCAGGCCAACTCACGGGCATTTGGCAGGGAACGGCAACTACCCTTTATCCTGATTTTCGCAATCCGACTCAGGTTCAAACACAGCTAGAAATTACCTTTGATGGTCAACACCTGCACCAATCGCTCCACTACGGCCAGGAAAGGATTAACTCAACCGGGGCCTGGGATGGTGAACATCTGACATTTTCTGGGAATCATCCCATCAAACTCTTTTGTTTGCCCGGTGGTGGCTCAGCGGTTCTCCCGTTAGCAATTCCGACTCGGCAAGGGTTTTTCTTGGAATTAGCTTGGCTGGTAAATCCTCAATTACGGTTGCGTCTCGGTCGGCATTATGATTCCAGCGGGGCCTGGCAATGCTTAACATTGGTGGAGGAAACAAAAATCAGTTAGGGTCAATCCCCAAGGCCTGGAGTTTAGCGGCCATTCGATCTGCCCTGGCTTTTTCTGCTTCGGCCCGCTGGGCTTCATATTCGGCCTGTTGCATTGCTTGGTCTGCTCGCTGGGCTTCAAGTTTTGCTCGTTGGGCCTCTTGATCCGCTCGTTGGGCTTCATACTCGGCCCGTTGACGGATCTGGACGGGGGTTAAAAATAGGTTGCCTTGGGGGTCATAAAGATTCAGGGTTGAGGCTGTTAACTCAAAGCGAATCCCTAAACGGGGACTTACCCAGTTCTCTATGGTCTCAATCGGGAGAAGTTCACCCTGTTGTCGTTCCAGGCCTGTGAGTTCATTCTTATCCGGGTCGTAAATATAATATTCATCCACGCCATAGCGGTTATAGAACAGCAGCTTCCGGCTCATTTCTTTGGTGGTATTGCCGGGAGAGAGAATTTCAAACACGACTTGGGGCGCAATATTGCCCTCTTGCCACTGCCGATAGGAGCCGCGTTCCCCCTTGGGTCGGCCAAATGCCACCATCACATCGGGCGCGACTCGAATATCAGGACGACCTTCCACGGGATACCAGAGCAAATCGCCGGCCACAAAGACATCGGCCTGGGGTAAAAACAGATACTCTAAGTTTTCTTTAATCAGGACAATCCAACGAAACTGGAGGGTGTTATCAGCCATTGGTTGGCCATCACTATCAGGATATTCAATCTCGCGTTCCGGGTCTCTTTCTAGGGCAACAGTCATCGGTCTGTGCTCCAAGCAGATGGGATTAGTTTTAGTTTAGGCAATTCCTTCGCTATCAGCCAAGCCATAACCACTACCGTCAGGAGTATGAGTTTCAATCACGTCATTGGCCAGGAGCAAGTTATATTTAGCCCACTCTTAAATCAGCTTTGACTTTTTTATGTTACTAGATTTACTTGAGTGGCAAAAATTCAATACGGTTATCAAAGTCTATTGGATCAGTACACTCCCAAATCACTAAAATATCTTCGATGACTTGGCTGAGGAATGGAGGTGATTTAATCAGTATCACGCCCGGCATTGGCAGAGCTTGATGGATACGTTCACTGGCATGCTTAATGATTGTCTTAACATCATGGGTTAACAAAATTCGCTTTTCCTCAGCAGCCCAGGCCAAAACGGTTGGATCACTTTTTCCTGATAGACCAACATCTTGAACTCGGACAATATCAATTGATTTGTGTTTTTGAAGTAGGCCTTTCAGAATTTTATTGTCTAAATTTTCATCAGCAAGAAATTTTATTTTGACTGATTTACTGATGCTACTTGAGGTGAGAAATTGCATTGTCATTGAGCATCAAAACCCATTTATGACTTTTTAGCTTGATGAGCCAACAGTTTCTCTTTCAGGTCGGATTGAGGAAATTTTTTTGTAAAATTAGCGTAAATCTGTCCTGCCTCTTGCTGACGTTGACATAAATACGCTTCAACTTCAGTTTCATTGTTAAGGTAGTAGGCAATCACAGCATAAACTTGAGCCAAGGTTAAAACTGGATAACACTCTATAATTTCCTCTGGTCTTGCCCCACCCTTAAAGACAGTAATGACCGTATCTAAAGTCACTCGCGTTTTTCCGACTCTCACGACATCATCAGCATCAAAGCTCAAGGGAAGAAGTTCAGGGGTAATTGTGAGTTGCATTGGGCGTAAACGTCTTGATGAATGATCTGATCTCAAGCTTATCGTAACAAACCGCTCAGTCTAGATTCTTATAACCATAGCCCCCACCGCCAGGAGTATGAATTTCAATGACATCATTGGCTTGGAGGTTTAAGCTAAATTTACCATCTAACTTTTGCCGTTTTCCTTCCGCTTGTTCTAACCAATTTTCCCCAACTTTTCCAGCTTCTCCATTTCTCAGTCCAAAGGGAGCCACAATTCGACTTTGAGAAATCATCCCCACAGTCATTGGTTCTAAGAATTTGATCCGCCGAATCAAACCATTGCCCCCGGTAAATCGACCTTGCCCCCCACTATCAGGACGAATTGCAAACGCTTCTAACAGCACAGGGAACCGAGTTTCTAACACTTCTGGATCCGTCAGTCTTGAATTAGTCATGTGAGTTTGCACGCCGGATGCTCCATGAAACCCAGGCCCCGCGCCAGACCCACCACCAATGGTTTCGTAATATTGATAATTTGAGTTGCCAAAGGTGAGGTTATTCATCGTTCCTTGGGAGGCAGCCAGCAAACCCAACGCCCCATAAATCGCATTCGTCACGGCCTGGGAGGTTTCGACATTACCAGCAACAACAGCGGCGGGATAAGTTGGGTTCAGCAAACAACCTTCAGGCACAATCACTGTCACGGGGCGCAAACAACCGGCATTGAGGGGAATTTTTTCCGGGATGAGGGTGCGTAAAACATATAACACCGCTGCTTTTGTCACAGCCAAGGGCGCATTTAAGTTACCAGTATCCTGGGGAGAAGTGCCGGTGAAATCTATGGTGAAGGTTTCGGTGTCGGGATGCACTTCAATGTTGACTTGAATGATTGCGCCGTTATCGAGGGGATAGATAAAAGAGCCAGAGTTGAGAGATTTAATTCGCTGCCGTAAACAATCCGCCGCATTGGCCTGGATAAATTCCATGTAGTTGCTAACCGTTTCCAGGCCATAGTGATCCACTAATTTGGTTAGCTCTTTCACCCCCCAATTATTCGCGGCAATCTGGGCCTGGAGATCCGTAATGTTTTGCTGGGGATTGCGGGCCGGATAGGGGCAGTTTGTGAGGAGATTTAATAGGGCTTGTTCTTGAAATTCACCGTGATTGACCAGTGGGAAAAAGTCCAGTAATACGCCTTCTTGATCGAGATGGTAACTATCGGCTGGCATGGAACCGGGCGTAATTCCACCAATATCGGCATGATGGCCTCGGGATGCAACAAAAAACTGCGGTGTTGATTGATCTAAAAATATAGGCGTAATCACCGTAATATCGGGCAAATGGGTTCCGCCAGCGTAGGGGTTGTTACTGGCATAAACCTGGCCTAGTTTGAGTTGCTTTCCTTTGATTTCTAAAAGGGTTTTGACCGTCTGGCCCATTGAACCCAAATGCACGGGAATATGGGGGGCGTTGGCGACCAGTTCACCCTTAGCATCAAACAAGGCACAGGAAAAATCTAAGCGTTCTTTAATATTTACCGAAGCACTGGTATTTTGTAGCGTTACACCCATTTGTTCGGCAATGGCCTGGAAGAGGTTGTGAAAAATTTCCAGTTGAATTGGGTCAGGTGCGAGTAGTGAGACTTCAGCTAAGGAATTTATCTGTTTCCTATTCCCTATTCTCGCTGCAATTTCTACTCTTTCCTCTCTTCTTAAAACTAAATTATGCTCCTGAGTGATCACAGCTTGCCAACCGACTTCAATCACATTTGTGCCAGTGGGTTCGATGATTAGAGCGGGGCCTGGAATCACCGTTTCAGGGGGTAAAGTATTCCGCGACCAGGCCGGGACTTTGTGCCATTTACCTTTACTGTAGAGATCAACATTGATGAGGGGGCTTGTATCAGTGTGAGTTTGATGATTAAAAGAATTCTGGGGTAAGGGCATCGCGCCAATCGCTTCCACGGCTAAACTGGCAATTTCGATGGGGCGATCTGTAAATGTGAAGCCATAGCGTTGTTGATGGGCCTGGGTGAAGGTGTCAATAATTGTAGTGATGTCATCTAAATAAGGAATCTCTAAACTGGTATCGCTACCTTGATAACGACATTGAAGGGTAGTGCGGGTGGTAATTTGTTGAGATTCAACTGCTTCTGATTCTAGTTCTTGAATAGTGGCTTGTTTGAGTTGGATTTCAATAGTTTCGATCACATCTTTAACATGAGTTTGCGTTAGATTATCAGGTTCAATTGTCAACAAAATTGATTGTTCTTTGATTGCTCTGACATCTGCTAATCCCATGCCATAGGCTGATAAAACTCCAGCGTAAGGGTGAATTAGCACTTGAGAAATCCCCAACGATTCCGCAATTAAACAGGCGTGTTGACCCCCGGCCCCGCCAAAACAACAAAGAGTATAATCCCGCAAATCATAACCTCGTTGGAGTGAGATTTTTTTAATGGCCTGGGCCATGGTTTCAACCGCAATGGTGATAAATCCGGCGGCAACTGATGCGGGGGTGATCTGGGTATTGGTGACGGTTTTGATCGATTCTGTGAGCGCCGCAAATTTTGTTTGTACGGCAGTGACATCTAGGGGTAAATTGCCAGCGGGGCCGAAGATTTTTGGAAAGTGATCCGGTTGAATTTTGCCCAATAATACATTCGCATCGGTAATCGTTAAGGGGCCATTGTTACCATAGGCGGCGGGGCCTGGGTTTGCTCCGGCTGATTCAGGACCAACTTGATAGCGATTTTGCGAATATTTGAGAATCGAACCGCCCCCGGCCGCCACTGTATGAATGGCCAACATTGGAGTTTGTAGCCGCACCCCTGCAATCTCAGTTTCCCATTGCCGCTCATAGACTGGAATCATTGTGTGTTCATCCCTATGGCGATAGTGACAAACATCCGTAGAAGTGCCGCCCATATCAAAGCCAATGATGTGTTTAATGCCTGCTTGTAGCCCTGTTTGGACAACCCCGACTAAGCCGCCGGCAGGCCCCGAGAGAATGCTATCTTTACCTTGAAATTGAGTTGAACTAACCAGGCCCCCATGAGATTGCATAAATAACAATTTTTCCGGAGGAAGTTCTTGCCCTAAGCGATCCACATATCTTCTCAAGATGGGCGATAAATAGGCATCAACAACGGTTGTATCTCCCCTCCGAATCAGTTTAATCAAGGGGCTAATTTGATGGGAAATAGAAATTTGCTTAAAACCAACTTCAGCGGCAATTTCAGCAATAATTTGTTCGTGCTCGGGATAGCGATAACTATGCATCAAGACAATGGCACAGGCCTGGATTCCTTGGTTGTAAGCTCTTTGCAAATCCTGTTTGATTTGGGGTATATCAAGTGAAGTTAGTTCTGCTCCATTGGCCTGGTAACGCCCCGTAGCTTCAATCACATCCACATAAAGTAGTTTTGGTAGTTTAATTTCTAAGGCAAACAGATCCGGCCGGTTTTGATAGCCAATTTGTAAAGCATCTTTGAACCCAACATTGATCACTAAAACAGTCGGCTCGCCTTTGTGTTCCAAGAGGGCATTGGTGGCCACCGTGGTTCCCATTTTGACAGCGGTAATTTGCTCAGGGGGAATCGGTTCATGACTAGCAATCCCTAAAATCTCGCGCATACCTTGGAGGGCTGCATCCTGATAGCGTTGGGGATTTTCCGAAAGGAGTTTATGAACAGTAATTTGACCATTTGGGGCCTGGGCGACAATGTCCGTAAATGTGCCACCGCGATCAATCCAAAACTGCCAACCCATAACAACTCACAAAACTGTTTAAAATGCTGTTGAAATGGCCTGGACGGGACAAGTAGGCACACATTGCTCACAGACAATACAGCGCGAGCGGGTAAATTGCAGTTGCCAAGTTTCTGGATGGAGTGATAAAGCTTGAGTTGGACATACGCCTGTACATAAGCCGCAATGGACACAGGCCTGGTCATCAATCATAATTTCCCGACTTGCGAGAGATACGCCAATTTCCTGGGTTCGCATCCAATCCAAGGCTGCCTCTAATTGATCAATGTCTCCAGCCAACTCCAGGACTAGTTTCCCCACCTGATTCGGCGCAACCTGGGCCCGGATGATATTTGCGGCAATATTAAAATCTTTGGCCAAGCGATAGGTTAAGGGCATTTGTACCGTGCGCCGGGGAAAGGTGAGAGTAACGCGCTTTTTCATAGTTGTTTCTCAGGAGTGAGGAATTAGAAGTGAGATATTTAGGATTAAGGTATTCTCTCTCCTCTTTTCTACCGCTTATTTCCGTCGCGCAGCCAAAACTTCATACACCTGTCGCAAGCTCACCCCATGATGGGCCAGGGCAACAAGGGCATGGTAAAACAAATCGGCAACTTCATTGGCAATGGCATCGGGTTGATCATCCTTACAGGCCATGACCACTTCAGCGGCTTCTTCACCAATTTTTTTTAGAATTTTGTTATCCCCGGCCTGGAAAAGCGAGGCGGTATAGGATTGACTGTCGGGATGTTTTTGTCGCTCTTGGATGACTGCAAATACTTGGGAGAGCATATCAGCCGGGGGGGGGAGAACTTTTGGGGCCTGGGTTTGCGGGTCTTGGATTTGATGGAAACAACTGCGCTCACCCGTATGGCAAGCAATATTTCCCACCTGCTCCACCGTAATTAACAGAGCATCAGCATCACAGTCATACCGTAACGACTTCACCCACTGGACATGGCCTGATGTTTCGCCCTTGGGCCAGAGTTCTTGGCGGGAACGACTCCAAAACCAAGTCCGCCCCGTTTCCATTGTTTTATGAAGTGAATCCCGATTCATCCAGGCCAGCATCAAAACCGTGCCATCTAAATAATCCTGAACAATGGCTGGCACCAGGCCCCGCTCATCAAAGCGAATGGTCTCAATGGGGATAGCAGGATAATTCAAAGCCAAAATAGCTTAATCGGCTCACTGTAACGTTACAAAAAACCTTAAAGACCCGGAGGCCACGCCTATCACAAGCATCCCGTATTGCTGCTCCCTTCCGGGCCTGACAAGGTTGAGGCGTTGTCATCGCATGGTTCCGAGCCGATCCCTATCATAACAACTGGCAGAAACTTTTGATCTTTTAATGAATAAGCGTAACCAATCTCATTGAGGCCTGGGATAAACCGCTATGCTGGCCATTAACCTGGGAATCAGAGTATGGAAGGCAGCCTCAGCGATCTTGATTTTTACAGCTTGCTTCAAAGTTTATCCCTAACACAACGCACGGGAGAACTTTATATTGAAGACGAGAGCGGCCAGTACTGGTTATTGCTCCTCATCAACGGCCGGATTCTCTACATTGCGGATCTCCATAGTCAGTCCCTCCACCGCCTCCAGGATTATCTACACGGCAATAATTTACGCACTCCTGACCAATCTGAGCTTTCGGATAGTAGTGCAGGGAGTAGTTGGCCCGAATATGAAGCCCTCTGGTGGTTACTTCAACAAGACCAAATTGATATTGCCCAAGCTCACCATCTCTTACGGCTAATGATTCGGGAATCCCTCTTAGATGTGGCCAGTCTTTATCGGGGCTGGTTTTGTTGGCAAACCACAACTCTAGGCATTCCCCAACTAACCACCTACCCTCTGATTGGGCTGCTCAGTGATGTCATGGAACAGTTGCGGGAGTGGAAAACCCTCTATCCCTACATTCGCTCTCCCGATCAATACCTCCATCCAGGAGATTCCCCCCAGCCCCAGGCCCTCCTCGCCGAAAGTAGTTGGAAGCTCCTCCAGGCCTGGATGCAGGATCAACTCAGTCTCCGCGTCCTGTCACGGCGTTTAGGGAGGGATATCAGTAGCGTGGGCAAAGTCATTCTCCCTTATCTCCACCAGGGCCTCGTCCAACTCACCCCCCCGCCTGCTCCCCCCAGGCCAGTTGCCCTGCACATTCAACGCCACACTCCCCGGATCATGTGTGTGGACGACTCTCTCACCATTCGTCAATTTGTCGAAAAAACCCTCTCCCAGGCCGGCTATGAAGCCACAGGTATTGCCCACCCCCTCAAAGCCCTCAGCCTGATTTTTCAACTCCATCCCGACTTAATTTTCTGTGATCTGAATATGCCGGAACTCAATGGCTATGACTTTTGTGCCATGCTTCGCCACACCCCCCAGTTTCGCCATACGCCAATTATTATCTTGACTAGCCATAGTGGCTTAAGCGAGCGACTGCGGGCCAATATCCTGGGAGCTAACAACTACCTAGCCAAACCTTTCAGTCCCGATGAATTACTATCCTTGGTTGAATATTACGCTGGACGAGCAAATCCGAGCTTGGCAGACCCGGAAAAAATGCTCCAAGACGCTCTCTAAACTCAGGAAATTAGGATCAACACCTTAAATTGATTCCGGCTCAACCCCCAATTCCCGCAATTTAGCCAATAAACGATCAGCCCGTTGTTTTTCCTGTTCGGCCCGTAATCGCTCTTGTTCTAACTGCTGATTGGCCTGGTCTAGCTGTTGATTTACTTGTTCCCAATTCTGGCGTAACTCCATCATCCCCTGAAACCGTTGCCCATCAGGGTAATACAGTTCCAATGTCTCAGAGGTAAGGAAAAAACGAATCGTTAACAACGGACTTGTCCAATCCTGAATCTCTGTGATCACCGCCAGTTGTCCACCCCCATTGCGCTGAAACCCGGATAGATCATTGTCTACCGGATCATAGATGTAATATTCCTGCACCCCATAGCGATCATAGAACTGGAGCTTGCGATTCATTTCCGTTGCAGTATTACCCGGCGATAGCACCTCAAACACCACATGCGGGGCAATATTCCCTTCTTCCCATTGCCGATAGGAACCGCGATACCCCTTAGCCCGGCCAAAAATTACCATCGCATCCGGCGCAACCCGAATTTCTGGATGACCTTCCACTGGATACCAGAGCAAATCCCCAGCAACAAAGACATTGGGGTCATTGGCAAACAGGCATTCTAAGTTTTCTTTGATCAGGACAATCCATTCAAACTGCAATGTATTTTCTGCCATGGGTTGGCCATTGCTATCGGGATAGATAATCTCAGGTTTGATTTCTCGCTCTAAGGAAAGGGTCATAGGGCTTACCCCGCCACGTTGCTTCTAGTCTAAATAGTCTTTTCCCAAATCCTCACTAAAAAACCGCCCATCTCCCTAGCTCCAGGCCAGATCAATCAGCGGTCTCTAATGCATTGTTAAGTTGAGGCTCAAAAACTGAACCTATAAAAGTCCCGTATTCGCGCCTGGCTTACCGGTAGAAAGCTCAACCTTAACGATTTTGCCTCCCATTTTTTGAATCCGTTGCTGTTCCTTAAACCAATTATCGTAGGGGACCAACTTGGTAAAATAAGTATTTTGCAATTCCCGCTGAGTCCGAATCCGGGTCTGGCTAGGAACGCAGGCAGTGATCTTAAACAGTCGCATAGGTCGTCGGCTCCAAACCTTGTCCTGAGTAGTGTGGGTCTAAATTCATCTTCTCAAATACACTAAGTCTGGGTGTTAAGGATCAACATCAAACTGTTCAAGCAAAAACGAACATATTCCGGAGTAACACCAGTGAACATGACGGGGCCTGTACAGACTGAAATTCATCCCCAACATCCCAGACCTAAAGCACAACCAGAAATCTCTGATCGGTAGTTAGTCCTAGCTCAAGCCAGAAGAAATGTAGTCAAAATAGACACCCATTTCTTTTCCAGCATCAGAACCCACCAAGCTAGCGGTGACTTCCTTCATGGCCTGGATCGCCTGCACAGTAGCGGCAATGGGCACGCCCAAGGAGTTGTAGGTTTCTTTCAAACCGTTCAATACCCGCTCATCCAAGATGGAAGGATCGCCAGCCAACATGGCATAGGTGGCGTAACGGAGGTAGTAATCTAAGTCACGGATACAAGCGGCATAACGACGGGTGGTGTACATATTCCCACCAGGCCGAGTGATGTCGGAGTACAACAAGGACTTAGCAACAGCTTCCTTGACGATACCAGCGGCGTTGGAGCTAATCACGGTAGCGGCCCGGACGCGCAGTTCGCCAGTGGCAAAATAAGACTTGAGCTTTTCTAAAGCAGCAGTATCCAGATACTTGCCCTGCACATCAGAGGAGTTGATGACAGCGGTAATGGCATCTTGCATGGTTATAATTCCTCAGCAATGTTCTCAATAAGTTAAAAATTGAACGCAAGAGACGGCAGCCTTACTGCATGGCCCCAATGACGAAATCGAAGTAAGAACCAGCTTCAGCGGCATCTTCGGCCGACAAGAGGCTAGCAGCGGCATTTTTCAAACCACGCACACCTTCAGCCACGGCCGGGATGGGAGTACCCAAGGAGTTGTACATTTCCCGCACGCCAACGATCCCAATTTCTTCAATCGGGGTGACATCGCCAGAAACAATTCCGTAGGTCACTAAGCGGAGGTAGTAGTCCAAGTCACGCAAGCAGGTGGCGGTCATTTCTTCGCCATAGGCATTACCACCGGGGGAAACCACATCAGGGCGTTTCTGGAACAATTGATCACCGGCTTGTTTGACCAGACGCTCCCGATTTTCGGTCAGGGTTTGGGCAATGCGTAACCGCCGTTCGCCAGTGGTGACAAAGCTCTTAATCCGATCTAATTCACCGGGGCTGAGATAACGGGCCTCGGCATCAGCATTCACGATCGACTTCGTGACGACGCTCATTGAATTCCTCCAAGTTGGAATGAAAAAACTAGGGGCTTAGTATCTGAAGCTGGCTTAAGCCAGAATGAGTTGGGAGGATCACAGCCTTTAATCAGAGAGCCAAACTAGGGTCTAAACCAGCTAACTCTCAGACGGGATCACCCCCGTGAGGTCAGAAACCTTCCGCAAAACATTGTCTGTTAATGCGAACATCAAACGACACCCTTGAAATGCTTTGTAACATTTCTGGGATTTTTCGGGCAAGGTTGGCCATAAAAGCCCTCAAAGTCAGGGAAGACGTTAATCCCTTGTTACATTTGTTCGTAAAGGGCGGGAAGTCTGGACATAATTGTTCATAATGACCAAAGGCAGGGATTGAGCTAAGGGGCTGATTTTTAGCTTCCTCCCCCAGGGTTACCCATTGAGAGGCCTAAAGTTGCCAACATAGCTGCCTCAATGGTCGGTGATTGAACTCCTGTGCGCCCAATTTAATCCATTCAGGGCATGGGCTGGAGAGCTAAACCAATACAAAACACAAGGGGGAAATCAACCTTACAGGCCAGGCCATCTAGGCATTTTTTTCTTTTCTGAGTCCTTACCTTGTTTCCTCAAGCTTAGACCTCAACCAGGGATCCTCGTGGCAAGGTAAATTTAGACGATAGGATTCAATGAATTGCCATGGCTTTGATCCGACTCCTTCACGCCAAGCTCCATCGTCTGCGAGTCACCGATGCCAATATTAACTATGTTGGGAGCATTACGATTGACCCAGACCTCCTGAATTTAGTTGGCATTTTACCCCTTCAAGAGGTGGAGGTTTGGAATGCAACCAATGGCAACCGCTTAACAACCTATGCCTTACCCGGCCAAGCCGGAACGGGAACAATTTGTGTCAATGGGGCGGCGGCCCATCTATGTGCCATTGGCGATATTGTCATTATTGCGGCCTATGAACTGAGGGAGCGGCAGGCTGTTCTCCAAGCTGGCCACCAGGCCCGTGTCGTGATTGCCGATGCCCAAAACCACTGCCAAGAATTGCTCGAACAATCTCTTTGGGAAACAGAGTTAGGGATGACCCTGAAAACCACAGCCCAGCCCCTAGACTAAAAATCGCTCCCAATCGGGCCCAAATTGAAACTGCATGGTGGGGAAGATGGCCTCGACATTATCATCGGGACGGGGAATTACCACGGAAGAGCAAAATAGGGTTTCTTCTTTCGGGCTTTCGGCTGGAACTTTTTTGGCCGCTAGTTCTCCCGCTGCAACCGAGGCCTGGACTTCAGCCACATCGCCCCGGACAATAATCGTCAGCCGGGCCCCACTGAGACGTTCATAACCCACCAATGTCACACGCGCTGCTTTAACCATCACATCCGCCACAGCCAAGGCCGGGGGAGTTCCCAATACTTCTACCATTCCAACGGCTATCGGCACAGCTTATGACCTCGCATCTTTGGGCTAATGTTTACGATCAACCCATATTTTAATCCAGGAGCTACCCCAACCAAGCCACAGTCTCCGGAAATTCAATGATTCCAGCCAATGATGAATATAAACATTTTTTATCGTTACTCTCACTGAGCCGATGGTGCTGGCCGTTAGGGATTGAATAGAGAAATGTCAGAAAGTTTGTTCTTGGCAGAATTCTTAAGATTTCTATAAATCCGCACGGTCGATGTATCGGCATAGATGCTCTGAGCCTCAGTGTTGCTCTGCAAAAGTGATCCCTAAAAGTACGACTGCTACCCCAAAACTATTTGTGTTAGATTATGCTTAATACATTGTGATAAAACATCATCAATATTATTTGAGCCGTTAGATTTTCTGGCGTTGCTTCCTGTACCTTGTCCTTTTAGCCCAGGCCTGGAGTTAACTAAACCTATGGACTACATTGAGCAAATTTTAGAAACATTGAAGTCTTGGTTAAAAAAACTGGTAGAACTCCTTGCCGGTGATGAACCTGAGCCAACCCTGGAACCCATTCCAGTCCCAGTCCGCGAGCGCAACGGCCGTTAAGGCTTTCGGGACTCCCTGAATTTGATCACCATTGCTGTCATCCACGGGCCCAACTTAAACCTTCTCGGAACGCGAGAGCCTGGGGTTTATGGTTCAGTAACCTTAGAGCAAATTAACAATGCCCTAGAGCAACTGGCTGAGTCCTTGGGGGTGAGAGTCGTTTGCCAGCAGTCGAACCATGAAGGAGTCCTTGTTGATTGGCTCCACCAGGCCGGGGCTAACTCTGCTGGAGTCATAATCAATGCCGGAGCCTACACCCATACCAGTGTGGCGATTCGAGATGCTATTGCCGCCATCCAGATTCCCGTAGTTGAAGTTCATCTCAGCAATATCCACAAACGAGAAGAATTTAGACACCATTCCTATTTAGCTCCAGTGGTCATAGGACAGATTTGTGGCTTTGGGCCCACCAGTTACCTCCTCGGCCTGCGGGGGATTATCCAGCATCTTCAGCCCCCCAACTAAAGACCAATCCAGGGTCCTTTGTTTGTTAACGCCTGATCACCGCAAACCCGACTCCAAATAAGATTAAGGCTCCTCCAAAGACCAAAACCAGGCCTGGGCGTTCCCCAAAGACCCAAAAGGCGAGGGCACTGGCGGCAATTGGCTCTGCTAAAACCGCTAAGGTCACCCAAGTTGGGGCCAGCCAGCGAATTGCCCAGTTCAAGCTCGTATGACCAATCAGTTGCGGAATTAAGGCTAACAGCAGCAGCACTCCATAAATTTCCCCCGGCCAACCACCATAGGAAACCCCTAAAAGCGGTGGTAGCGGCAGAAGAATTAGGGCGGCACTGGTATTGGCAATGGCGGTATAGTGGCGAATGCTTAACCCTTGGGCCTGAGCCTGCTCCCCACTGATAAAGTAGAAACTGACTGCCCAGGCCGCCAATAAAGCCAGGCCATTTCCCAATAGAGGCTGCGGCGCGAGGTCTCCGGCTTTTTCCCCCAGGCCAATTAGCAACCCACCTCCACAGGCCACCGTAATGCCGCACATCGTCCCCCAAGTCAGCCTTTTTCCTTGCCAAAGGTACTGAATCAAAGCCGTCCAAATCGGGGTTGTGGTCACTAAGGTTGTCGAAGCAACGATGGATGTGTAATTGAGGGAGCTAAACCAAAGGCCAAAATGGGCGGCCAAGCAAAATCCAGCCATCAGTCCCCAACCATAGGCAGAGATGGCCAGAGGTGGCGGAGAGTTGGGTTTAGGGATGTTGGAGCCGGGGGAGCGTTGCCAGAGGGAGGCCAGCACTGGGGCGGTAGTTTTAATAAATTGGGGCAATAATAATAAAGCAGCAATTCCCAGACGGCCGGCTGCAAGAAAGAAACTAAAGCCAATCCCCTTGGTGTAACTGGACTCAATCCCTAGGGATGCGGCCCAGAGGGTGGCCCAACGGACTAAAATTGCCGCTGTGGAAACGGCCATGACCGCTAAGCCTAAGACCAGGCCTAGGACAATCCCCTGCGGACGTTGGCGGCTCACAGACCTAGACCCTGACAAGAGAGTTCGAGTTGCCCAGTGAAGCAGGACATTAAGTTAATGTAATTCTGGAAAAATCCCTTCGGCATCAAAAGCATCCATACTATTTCTGAAGCGGCAGCTACAGGACTTCTGATTTGCGCCTTACCCTTTCGGAGTAATTTGCCTTTTCGGGGATTTGAGGGGCTATGCGGGGGAATAGATAGCCCAACTGAGCTGAATCATAACCTAACTGAGTCTGGATGTGCAAGTCGCATTCTGGAAAATATTTCAAACCGGCAGACTATAGAGAGGCTGACCGATGAGAGTGGTGGCTCCGAGGGCGTTCCGATTGCCAACAGGACTAATTGATCGGCCAATCCGAGGCTATTTTTTATATAAACTGATTTATCAACTATTCTTACCAAAGCAGACCAGTGACCAGGCCAGGTGAGATGCATAACCGGCCAAAAACCTCAGATTGTTCTACCTCAAAACAGTCTCCACAGCCCCGATCAAAAAATCTTTGATTACTGGTTCATTTTTTCTAAAATAGCCACAGAAGAGGGAGAAGTCCGGGTTAAATAGTTAAAGACCCAAAACTTGAACCAGGAATCCATAATCACGGGGACGGTGGCAATAAAACTATTATTAAAGGTACGACTTTCGGGCAACCCAAAGTGTGAGGCAATCCCGCCCAAAATGACTTCCCAGCCCTCTGGTGAGTGATACCCGACAAATAGATCTGTGACTAAAATAACGAGAAACACTTTCGTCGTGTCATTCAACGAGGTAAACGTCCGCCCAAAGAACATCCGCAGAGCCTGGAGTTGCCGCCGTCCCACATAAACCAAGAGGACAAAAGAGGTTAGGGAAAGGATATCCGCAAAGATATTTTTCAGGCCATCTAAGGTTCGATACCCGGCCTGGCGATAAAGTTCCTCGGCTTTCTCCTTCAGTCTTGCGTGCATTTGATCTGTTGAGGCATTGGGGACTAATCCTAAGATTTCACCAATTTCGAGCTTTTCCTTATATTCAAAAAACTCGCGGCGAAAATTCTCCCCCACCTCTTGGCTAATTTCAGCCGGATTAGGATTACGATTCCACCAGCCATCTAAAAGCGGCTCAAAGATTAAGGCCCGGGTGGTAATTTGGACAATGAGGGGCACAATAACCAGAATCAAGAGCCAGCGAATGGCCGTCCCCTGTTGTTTGCGCAGAGTGCGTAAGTCGCGAATTACTTCCTGTTCATAGTCTGGATTGAGTTCCCGTTTGATTTGCTTGGCGGTATCAATAAAGTTATTGATCAAAAGAGAATTTTGGGGTGGCTGACGACTATCCCTGGTTAAAGCAATAATTTCCCCATTGTTAGTAATTGGATCCGTGATTATGGTGTTGACATTGGATTGAACGGCTTTAGGAACGTTTTGGGCTGGGAGAGGAGCAAGATTGAGATATTTACTGGCAACCGACTCAATAAAGGCTAACTTGGCGAGGATTTCAGTTTCTTGGGGATCATTTTGGATGTTTTTGAACCGGCCGGTCAGCTTAAATTGACTGAGATTAAATTCGATGACATTCAGCTGTTGTTCTACTTTCCCCTGTAAATACTCTGAGGCAGCTTTTCCTAGTTGGGGGGCAAAGCTCACGGCCTGGCCTTGAAAATGCTTATCTTCAATATCCTTGAGGGCGATTGCACCTTGGTAGGCTTTTTCTAGACTACTGAGTTGCCACTGCTGTAACCACCGCTGCCACATAGGGGAAATCCAGGTTGAGATGGGGGATCAAAAATTACTCTCAGTCTAAGGCCCGTGCCTTTAATTGAATAGCAGATCGGTGAGGATTTGACCAGAACAGGCTAGAGTGAGGGCAGGTTTTGTGTCCCCCTGCGTTGGATTCTCAAGCTTTGCGCCTGTGCAGATGTTACCCAAATTTGCCCCTTGGTTGATGACCCTCACGTTAAAAAAAAGGATATGGATTGCTGGGGGCCTGGGACTGGTGGCCACTGGAGTTATGGGCGGCGGGGGCATGTGGTGGAGTCTGAAACAGCAAGAAGCTCCCCAGGCCAACACCTTTACCCAAATCCTCCAGGCCCCAGAGCCAAACCAAATAGCCAGCCTGGAAAAACTTGCCCACCAAGGCCCACCGCTGCAACAGGCCCAGGCCCGCTATTTACTGGCGATCTCTGCCCTGGAAAAGAGTGACCCCAACGCCGCCCTAGACTGGTTAAAGGACTTAGAGCAAAAAAATACCCCCCTGACTGCCCCGATTTTGGTTCTCCAAGCCCAGACCTATGAAAAAGCCAATCAACCCACCCCAGCCAAAGCCACTTGGGCAAAGATCCTCCGCCAGTTTCCCCAAGAACCGGAAGCCGCCCTCGCCCTGTTGGCCCTGAATCAACCCGACCAAGCCCTGGCCCAATTTCCCCAAGTCCCGGCCGTTGTTAAACTGGCCCAAACTCGGCTCCAGGCCAATCCCCACCAACGGTCGCTGCTGGTGTTGATGGCAAAACATGGCCTGTTTTTAGAGAACTATCTTGAGATTCTGGATCAACTCACTAAGGATTATGCCCAGGAACTGAAACCGGCAGATTGGGCGGCGATTGGCTTTGGTTATTGGGAAAATCTAGCTTACAAAAAAGCAGGCCTGGCCTATCTGAAAGCCCCACCCACCGCCTTTAATACCTATCGCGCGGGCCGAGCGTTGCAACTGGGGGATGAACGGGATCAAGCCATTGCCACCTATCAACGGGTTGTCAAAGAATTTCCCAAGACCAAAGAAGCGGCCCTGGCCTGGCTCCGGTTGGGTCGTCTCAGTCGGAATCACCGCCAAGCCTTGCACTATTTTCAACAGGCCATCACCACCGCTAACCAGGCCCAAACCCTGACCATTGCCGCCGATGCCCTGCTCGATCAAGCTGGCCTGTGGGAGAAACTGGGAAACTGGCCCAAAGCCGCCCAGGCCCGAGAAACGTTATTGACCACCTATGCCACCAGCCCCGCCGCCGCCCAACTGAGATGGCAACAGGCCCAACGGGATGCCCAAACCGGAAACCTCAAAGACGCGAGAACGTGGGCCCAATCGCTGCTCAAACATAACCCCGATAGTGAACTGGCTCCAACTGCGGCCTTTTGGTTGGGACAATGGGCGATGGATCAGCGACAACGGCAAACAGATTGGCAAATTCTCCGAGATCGCTATCCCTATTCCTATTACACTTGGCGCGCCTTGAGTCTGATGGGTAAACCCGTGGGCACATTCACCACCGTCCGGGCCCTGAATCCGCCAGTTGATCCGCAAAAACGGCAAAGTTTACCCCTCAGTGCTGGGTCGCCAACCTTACAGGCCCTCTATGAAATCGGCCAATTTGACCTGGCCTGGAGTCGCTGGCAATGGGAATTTCGGCATCGGGTTGAACCAACGGCTGCGGAACAATTAACCGATGGCCTCCTCCGCTTGGGGGTGGGGGATTATTTGGATGGGATTTTCATGCTGGAGAATCTACAACAACGGGCCCGCACGGAACCCGCAACCGCCAAGTTTTTTGCTCCGGTGCTGAAAGATCCGGCCTATTGGTATGCCCTTTACCCCTTACCCTTTTGGTCACAAGTCCAGGCCTGGTCAGCAAAACGGCAGATAAATCCTCTGTTGGTCATGTCTTTAATTCGCCAAGAGTCGCGCTTTGAAGTCGGGATTCAGTCGGTTGTGGGAGCCACGGGGTTAATGCAAGTCATGCCCGATACGGCGGCCTGGATTGCCCCCCAAATTGGCCTGACATCCTATCGCTTGGACAATGTGGAGGATAGTCTCAACCTGGGAACTTGGTACTTTGCCCATACCCACGACCTTCATGATCAAAATACCCTCCTGGCCCTAGCGAGTTACAATGCTGGGCCGGGAAATGTGGCAGATTGGCTCCAGCGATTTAGCTACAAGGATCCGGATCGGTTTATTGAGCAAATTCCTTTCCCAGAAACCTATGGCTATGTCAAGTCTATTTTGGCTAACTATTGGAACTATCTCCGTCTCTACAGTCCTCAGTCTCCCCTCTAGGCAGATGAAACGGATGCAAGGCCAATTTCTAAGATGACTGGGGCATGATCACTGGGTTTTTCCAGTTTGCGCGGGGCCGAGTCAATAACACAATTCTGGGCCTGGGCATAAAGTCCTGCCGTGAGATAGTGATGATCAATCCGCCAGCCCCGATTACCCCGAAACGCTCCGGTGCGATAGTCCCACCAACTGTAATGGCCCGTTTCTGGGGTGAATTTCCGAAACCCATCCTGAAAGCCCAAGGCGGCTATTTTGGCTAGGGCTTCTCGCTCTGGATCCGTGGCCATAATGTGGGTTTCTCGCCCTTGGGGATCATGAATGTCAATATCTTCGGGGGCAATGTTAAAGTCGCCACAGATAATCATTTCCGTTGGAGATTCCCGTTGTAACCTGGCCAAGTAGGTATGTAATGTTTCTAGCCATTGTAGTTTGTAGTGATATTTATCCGTCCCCATTGCCGAACCATTGGGAATATAAACATTAATCACCCGCATATTTGGCCCAATGATCCCCGTAATCAACCGTTTTTGAGTCTCTAAGTCGCCAACATCACCCAAGACGGGACTAAATCCAGTGGAGATTTCGGTCACTGGCTCACGACTGAGGATCGCCACGCCGTTGTAGGCTTTTTGTCCAGAAATATAAACGTGATAGCCTAAATTCGTCAGGGGGGCCTGGGGAAAGAGTTCATCCACCACTTTGGTTTCTTGCAAACAGAGCACATCAACTGGATTGGCCTGCAACCACTGGCAAACCTGTTCCAAGCGGGTGCGAATTGAGTTGACATTCCAAGTGGCAATTTTCATAAATCGAGTTTTGGTGCTTTTAGACGGGCGGGTGAAAGTAAAAGGCTGTACCCAAAATGGCATAGGTCGCCAATAATAACGCGCCTTCTAACCAATTGGAACGGCCATCAAGACTAATTAAATTAGCGACAACAACGGCAATGATTACCGCTACCACTTCAAAGGGGTTAAAGTTCAAATCCATCGGTTGGCCAATGGCCTGGCCCACTAGAACCAGAATCGGCGCAACTAGGAGTGCCACTAACAAGCTGGAGCCCATTGCCACCGAAACAGCCAAATCCATATTGTTTTTCATCGCCACCCGCACCGAAGTGACATATTCCGCTGCCCCACCCACCAAAGGCAACAAAATTACCCCCGTAAAGAGAGGCGTGAGACCCAGGCCTGAGGTGGCTTCCTCAACAACCCCAACAAAAATTTCTGACTCAAAGGCAACCCCAATGGTGGCAATCACTAAAACCGAGACCCAGAGCACCAAGTTGGGTTTATGACTGGGTTCCACTTCCCCTTCTAAATCCACTTGGCTGACATCGTACAGGTAGCTATGGGTCTTGAGGGAGAACAGCAAGGTGAGGGCATAAACGACAATCAACACCACAGCCGTGACGATGGATAACTGACCAATGGCAGCGTCTGTCACTCCTTTAGACGTGAAAATCACCATTGCCGGGAGCAAAATTGCCGAAACCGCCACGGTCATTGAAGAGCCATTCACCCGCGCCACCACGGGGGCAAATTCCTGTTCCTTAAATCGCAAGCCGCCCAGAAACATGGATAAGCCCATCACTAAAAGTAAGTTGCTGACAATGGTGCCGGTAATACTCGCTTTGACAATATCCACCAGGCCGGAACGCAAGGCCACCAAGGCAATAATTAACTCGGTCGCATTACCGAACACGGCATTTAATAATCCACCAATGGTTGGCCCCGTAGCCAAAGCCACTTCTTCTGTCGCCGTACTCAGCCAAATTGCTAAGGGAATGATCCCCAAGGCGGAGGTAAAAAAGATGGTTAAAGTCCCCCAGTGGAAATAGTCCGCCGCAATGGATATCGGAATAAAAACCAGAAAACCCACGGAAATCAACTGTTTTAGCTTCATAGGAGGCCGTGCCTTGGGGATTTATCCAAAATCGTTATGACTATGATATGGTGTAAATAAGAGGATGTAACTGAATGTAACAATCCTACCTTTGTTCAGTTCCTCATCACAGTTTATGATGCTGTTTTCGTAGTAATTAGGAGCGTATCCCATGGCAGAAGGTTGTTTACAAGTTGGGCAATTGGCCCCGGACTTTAGTGCGACCGCGGTTTTTGATCAAGAGTTTAAGGATGTCAAACTGTCTGACTACCGTGGCAAATATGTGGTCTTGTTTTTCTACCCCTTAGATTTCACCTTTGTTTGCCCAACTGAAATTATTGCCTTCAGTGATCGGTACAGCGAATTTTCCAGCATCAATACGGAAATTTTGGGTGTGTCTGTGGATAGCCAGTTTTCCCACTTGGCCTGGACGCAAAGTGACCGGAAAGCGGGGGGTGTTGGTGAGTTGAACTATCCCTTAGTCTCTGACCTGAAGAAAGAAATCAGCACGGCGTACAATGTCTTGACCGAAGAAGGAGTGGCCCTGCGTGGGTTATTTATCGTTGACAAAGAAGGGGTGATCCAACACGCCACGATCAATAACTTGGGCTTTGGTCGGAGTGTGGACGAAACCTTACGGGTGTTGCAGGCGATTCAGTACGTTCAATCTCACCCGGATGAAGTCTGTCCCGCCGGTTGGCAGCCTGGGGAGAAAACCATGAACCCCGATCCCGTCAAGTCCAAAGTTTATTTTGAAGCAGTAGGTTAATTGCCTTCTCTTTTAATAAACGAATGAGATTTAAGACTGCTTGGTTGAGGCTAGGCAGTTTTTTTGTCTTCAATTTACAAGATTACGGCAGGTCACATATAGCAATCCCATCTGGTTATAGAACTTCTTAATGCTGGAAATCGTGTTATGTCAAGGTTCTACCGTTTGGAAGTCAAAAAGGATTACTGTAGTAGTAACCGTTTAAACTGAATACGAAAAAAATCTTTTGAATACAGTTTGTATAGCAAGATACATGGGCTGCTAGAAACTGATTTTTGACTTATTGACAGCCATGGATGAATATGGCACGATCCATAATCAAATTTATATAAAGTCTGTAATTCTGAAGCAACGTCATCGAACTACTTAGATACACATAACTATAACTAGCTTGGATTAGAAATATATTTAGCTCTTTTTAATATTTGCCTAATTGACAGATTAACATTAGCAGGATCAGCCAAAGGGACTTGATTCATATTGCATATTTTATGTTTCATGCTTAAGGATAGTCCTGATGAGCATCTCGAAGAACTACAAGAAAGATCAGTCTGTGACTCGGATGGAGGGTCAGAAGTTATCAGTCCCTGGAAAGGTAGTGCAGATTTTCATGGCAAAAATCAATCGTGTTTTCCGGGTAGTTATTTTTCTTCTGACCCCAATTATCGGTTATCGAGATATCCCCATAGAATCTTACCCGCCTTCTGTGGGGGCTTCCTCTGATCTAGCAGTGCCGCGCTTTCGGGTGGAGGCGGCGGTGCAACGGCTGATAGAGTCCTATGGCCCAACAACCACCAAGGTTCAGGAAAGGCCAGTTTCTTGGCAGCATAGTCACTTTATGTGTTACGACGCAACTGGGAGTTACATTGGCCGAGTTGGCGGCCGGCCGGGCAGACGGTATTGGGAGGATTCAAGTGGCTGGAAACACTACTAACTTTCTAATCTGTTTAGGGTGTGAGGTAAGGTTTAGCCACTTTCCAGTAGCGAGAGAACCGTTTTAGATCTGTGTTGGCAGGAATTTCCACAAACCCTGGGGATGGAATAATTTTGACGGGGACGGGTAAACTTTGACAAATTTGGGTAAATCGGGGGCTGGGGCTTGGACTGGTGATGACCTGGGTAGCTTGGTGGTGAGCAATAAACTGAGTTAGCTCTTGGATAACATGGCCGCGGCGAATTTCTACGGGAAGTTCCAAGAGACATTCATAGATAAAAACGAGGCGTTTGAAACTGATCCCCCAGGCCTGGAGCAGATCATCATCCCAAACCCAAACTGCGGGTCGATCAGGATACTGTGACCAGATGGGCTGAGTTGGGCTGAGATTATCGCCATGTATCCAAATGACGGATTGATCCACAACGGTAGATGGGGTGAACTGTCCAGATTAAACTCTAGCAGTATTGACTAATATCCTCGCCACATTCATCGGCTAAGAAACATAAGGCCCGGAAGCGCAAGACCATCAATTGCTCATAGAAGGGGTTGAGATGGCACAGGGCCGGAATATGAAACTGCCAGGGACCAATTTTAACATCCCGTTCAAAGGGGCATTGGGCAGGAATCCACCGACATAACCAATGGGCCCGGCGGCTATGACGCACTTCAATGGATTCTAACCAGGCCTGGAAACGCTGAAACAGCACTTTGAGAAATTTTGGAAACTTAGGAGACGATTGAGGTGGAGACATTGGCTCTCCTTGAAAGACATGGCTAAACATACGGACGATCACTCCCGCGCAATACAGCTTGAAAGTAAAGAAAGGTCAAAATGGTAAAAAACTTTAAGTTAACAGTTAAATACAAGTTAAAAGAGAGGACATGAATGACAAAATAGCAAGAAAATGTTAATTGAACATGAATAATTAAAGAGGTTCTGGCAATCGCTAGGCAGAGTTTATGGCTTGAGTAAAACTAAGTAAATCAAGGAGTTTTAACTCAAATGAGTCGCTCTATCTCTGTCTTAACGCAACCGTTAGTCTAGCACATCAGTAGATCTACAGAAGTTAATATATTTTCGGAATAAAATAGATTTATGAGACTGTCGAGGCAGATTCTCAGGTTAGTTAGGCATCTATAGGGAGAATGTCGAGCGTTTAGTATCACAGGCTACCAATAATTTCTAAATCATTGATAAACCACTGGAAATCAGTCGAGAACCTTGCGTAAAATCAAACAGTTTTGGGAGCCGATGCGCCGATACTCTAATTCACTCGCAATGTTTTGTAATAATTTCAAGCCGCGCCCGCCATCCTGGTCTGGGGAAATTTGCTCCGGCAGCGTGGCCAGTTTTTCCTGGAGATTAAATGTGGGCCCGTGATCCCAGACTTTCAGTTCTACGGCAGTGGCGGTTCCTTGGAGTTCAATCAAGACAGGCGGCGGCTCTGGGCTATGGTGATGGGCATGGCGCACCGCATTGGTAAAGGCTTCAGCGAGGGCTAATTCCAGTTGGAGCCAAATCGTTTTCTGGACCCATTCCGGGCGGGCCTGGGCGAACCAACTTAGGACTTGATCTAGTTTCCCTAAGTCGCTGGCTACTTGGAGGGTTTGTTGAAGGGGCACGGGTATCCTAAGTTAAGCCAAAGCAATACCCTATATTTTGCCACTCTCCTTCAACCATCACTAGAGGCACAGCCCCAACTTGCCATCAGTTCAGCCACAGATAGAATTTTCCGAATTGGCCGAACATTTCCGCTGGCAAAGAGCAATCCGGCCTGAACATCCCCTTGGCTTGCGGCGTTGAGAACTTGGAGGAGGCAAAATGAAGTCCCTTGATCTCGGCAAAGACAGGTTTGGAGGCAGTTGGCAAGGCATCTTCGCTCTAAGGTTGGGGCTTGGGTGGCAATATCTGTTGTGAGTTGATTTTTCAGGACGCGGGCGGGTTTTCCCACGGGACTGGTGATTGAAATAATATCCTCAGGCCTGGCCTGGAGGTGGACTTGTTTATAGGCATCAGCGGCATCACATTCTTGGGTTGTAATAAACCGACTGCCAATTTGCACCCCATCTGCGCCCAACCGCAACATCTGCTGAATGTCTTCCTGCTCCCAAATGCCCCCTGTAATGATGATCGGAATCTGGAGGTTAAGACTGTTCAGGTAATGGCGCAGGTGTTGGAGGGTTTGACCGAGATCATTGGGGATCCCATCCTGGCATTGGCTGGCAAAATGGCCACCAATTTTCTGGCAGTTTTCAACAATTATGGCATCTGGATAACGATGGTAATTTTTCCCCCAGGCCTGGCAGATTATCTGAGCCGACTCCAGATCCGCCACAATCGGCACGAGGGCCACATGGAGATAATCTTGGGTCACTTCTGGCAAAGTCAAGGGCAACCCGGCCCCAGTCACAATTAAATCTGCCCCCCCGGCCGCTGCGGTTTGGGCTAGGGCTAAATAATCTTTGGTGGCAACGAGGATATTCACACCAATTATTCCCGTGGGAGATAGCTTTCTAGCCGTAGTCAGGGCATCTTGAAGGGCGAGTTGGTTGGCCTGGAAAAAAGTCTTCCGGGGCGCTCGCTCTGGAAAATATGGGGAGTCAAAGCCGATCCCAAAGCTCGAGATCAGGCCAATTCCTCCCGCTTCCGCCACCGCCGCCGCCAACTTAGCCCCGGAGACTTTCACGGCCATTGCCCCTTGGATAATTGGATATCGAGCCGTATGTGTACCAACAGTTAAGGGCTTAAAGAATACAGAAGCGTTCATATTGAAGATGATCCAGAATTGAAACTTGCTATGGTCAAAGTCAGGGGGAAAGGTCTCAAGGTTGCTGAGTTTCAGTTTTAAAGGTTGGGGGCATGATGACGTGGGTGGCCAGGCCAAGTTTTTCTAGGGCTGCAATCACCCACCAAGTGACATCAATTTCCCACCACCGCCAGCCTGCTTTGGCCACTTTGGGAAAGGCGTGATGATTATTATGCCAACCTTCGCCATAGGTTAGAATTGCCGCCCACCACAGGTTACGAGAATTATCCGCCACATGGAACGTCCGATAACCCCAAACATGGGTGACAGAGTTAATAAACCAAGTGCTATGCCACAGCAACACGGCCCGGACAAACATCCCATAAATGACCCATGACCAACCGCCCATAAGATAGAGCAAAATTCCTAAGGGCAACTGCAACCAGAGAAAATTACGATTCAACCAGCGGTAAAAGGGTTGCTTGACTAGATCGGGGGCATATTTTTGATACTGGTCATAATCAAACACCGCCGGATTCGGACAGAACAACCAAAGGATATGACTCCACCAAAACCCCCGCTGGGCCGAGTAGGGATCCAGTTCTACATCTTCTGTATGGGCATGATGCAACCGATGACCGGCAACCCAAAAAATCGGCCCCCCCTGTAAGGCCAAGGCCCCAATCACAGCAATGGGGTATTCCAACCAGCGGGGAACTTTGAAACTACGATGACTCAGGAGCCGATGATAGCCGAGGCAAATACCGATACTGCCAAATAGCCAGTGCAATACCAGGAGGACTCCTAAGGCTGACCAGGAGAAAAACCAAGGGGCTAAACAGGCCAGGCCATGGACAAGGGCAAAAAAGGCAACGGATAGCCAATTCACTGGATAGTTTGTCGGGGCCTGGGGAGTATTGACCACCGTGACACTATTGAGATTGGACTCTGAAATTGATTCGGTTGGCATGGACACTACACTCACAAAATTAGCAATAATGACATTAAATGGAAATTCAACGTATCGCCCTGAACAACAGTCTCTAAATTGCCTGACAGAAGATGTCTGTTTTTTTGGGCACTAAATAGGCATCAAAGACTGCGGCAATATTCCGAATCAACAACCGCCCCTTGGGTGTCACTTCCAGGCCATCACTGAACCGCCGTAAAAGACCATCTGCCTCCAGTCCATCAAGTTTGGGTAAAGCATCAGCAAAGTAATCATTAAAGTCCCTGGCTAACCCCAATTGATATTTTTGATTTAAGTCATCTAGGGATAACCGAAACTGACACATCAACTCCATAATCACCGCTCGGCGAATTAAATCATCCTCAGTCAGGGTGACACCGCGCTCGATGGGGATTGCCCCAGCATCAACGGCCTGGTAGTAATCCTGGAGCCGCTTATGGTTTTGGGTATAAACATTCTGCAACATACTAATGGAGGTCATCCCAAAACCCAATAGATCCGCCTCTGGTTTGGTGGTGTAGCCTTGGAAGTTCCGATGCAGTTGCCCGGCCTGTTGAGCAAGGGAAAGTTCATCATTGGGTTTAGCAAAGTGATCCATGCCAATGAAGCTGTAACCATTTCCCGTCAGTTGACTAATTGTATTGTGGAGAATCCGGAGTTTGGCGGCTGCATCGGGCATTTCTGAAGCTGGCATCCGTTTTTGCAAGGGTTTGAGCCAGGGAATATAGGCAAAGTTAAAAACAGCAATTCGATCTGGATTCAGTTGAATGGTTTTAGCGACGGTTGCTTGGAATGTCTCGATGGTTTGATAGGGCAGCCCATAAATTAAGTCCACATTCACACTGGCAAACCCGGCTTCCCGAATCCAGGCCATGACATCAAATAACATCGCTTCCGGTTGAACCCGATTAATCGCCTCTTGGACAGTTGGATTAAAGTCTTGAATCCCAAAACTAATCCGATTAAAGCCCAATTGGCGAAGAAACTGAATATAATCGCGATCCACATAGCGGGAATTTATTTCAATGGAAATCTCAGCATCTTCCGCAAAGGTAAAATGAGTCGTTAAGGCTTGCCAAAGAGTCACCACCTGATCTTGGGCCAGATAATTGGGCGTGCCACCCCCCCAGTGGAGTTGATTAACAATTCGCTGAGCACTAACTTGGGGGGCAATGTGCTGAATCTGACGGATTAAATAATCTAAATACCGAATGGCGGCGGGTTTGTATTGGGTGATGATTGTATTGCAGCCGCAGAAGTAGCAAGGGGTTTCACAGAAGGGAATGTGGCAGTAGAGAGATAGGGGCTTGTGGTGTTGGTTGCCCAACTCCAGGGCCTGGAGAAATTGATTCGAGTCAAACTCAGGCTTTAGTTCTGTGGCCGGAGGGTAACTGGTATAGCGGGGGATGGGTTGGTTATATTTAGTCAGTAATTCAGCATTAAAATCAACAGTAATGGTCATAGTAGGTCTCAAAATCTGAAATTAATGGCGGATGGACGTTGCAGGAAAAAACAGGGAACATACATTTCGGGAGTGAAAGTTAAACTACCGCCACCTCGCGAGACACTGCCCCTTGGAGCCGAACCGTACTACCTGGCCGATCTTGGCGGGTTAATAGGTCAAAGGTATACTCACCAATGGCTGCTTTTACTTCCGGTTCCAATTCGTGCATCACATCGCGGTTGAGTTGAAAGACAAAATTTGCCTCTGTGACAATCTGATCAATCAGGGCCGCGTCTAGGGTTAAGCTGTCTAGGGCCTGGCGATAGCCTTCTTTGAAGGCGCGTTTGGCTTCAATGGAGGGCATGGCGGCAAACTCGTAAAATTCTGTCCCCCGTTGATCCGTGAGTCCCAAGGCTGAGCGAATAATTCCCTTCAATCCCTGCCCACCGGACAAATCCCCCAGATAGCGGACATAGGCATGGGCAATCAGTAATTCCGGTTGCGTATCGGCCAGCACCTTAATCCGATCACAATAGATTTTTCCCGCCGGAGTTAGCTGAATCAATCCTTTCCAGGCCGGGCCAAAGTAAAATTCTAAATCCTGGGCCAGGGCCGCCGTCCGGTTCAGTTCAGGAAAGTAGAGTTGAGACAGAATTGGATGCCCGGCATGGCGACAAAATGCGGTTTCCAGTTCTCCATAAATAAAGTAAAAGTCACCAAACAATTTCCGCAGGGGTTCCCGCTCCACAATCCCCTTAATAAAACACTTCATAAAGGCGGTATTTTCCGCAAGGGTGTGGGCCTGGGTTGTGCCTTGACGGAGCGCCACAGAAAGCGGTTGACTCATAACAAAATCCTCATGGTCGAAAATGAATTGAAACCAAGTCACAAAAAAATGGGTTGAATTAAACATCGTCACGGCTCTATCGCAAACTATTAATAGACCACACCCCGCATCTGCTCAGTATCCACAGGCTTGATTAAAAATAACCGCAGCATTTGCCAGAGAATTACGGTCATCCAAGGCAGTTTCTGGAAGAACTTGATGAATTTTGGTTGCCTGTTGCCGTTAATTTCCGTAAGTTTGGCATTGGCCTGGGCGCAGGTTTCTAGCCGTGGGAAAAATTCCGGATGCTCGGTATTCAAAACACTGGGAAAGGCCCGCTCCGAGGTTTCATTGGTGTGGCTAATTACCTGTTGGTTGTAGTGGTGGGGATCGATCCCAATGGATGCATAAAAATCTGCCCGCTCCAAAACTGTTAAGGTATGGGTGACAAAAACCGTCAGTAAGAAGAATCTAGCCCAGAGCCTTGCTTGCCAGGTTTGCCAAAGTTGGGGTTGAGAGCGTAGTAGGGCCTTAAAGAAATCTCCGTGGCGGTTTTCATCCTGACACCAACTCTCAAAATATTGAAATAGGGGATAAATTTCATGTTCGGGATGTTGCTCTAAATGCCGATAGACCAAGATATACCGCCAGTAACCAATTTTCTCCGATAGATAAACGGTATAGATCACCCATTCCGGCGGAAAGAAGGTATAAGTTCGGTTTTTAGTTAAATAGCCTAAGTCTAGGGACAAGCCAAAATCAGCCATGGCCTTGTTTAAGAATCCGGCGTGACGGGCTTCATCCCGGGCCAAAAGGTTAAAAGCTTCCGATAAAAGGGGATTGCGGCCCTTCAATTTCCGCGAGAGTTCCTTAAACAGTAAAAACCCAGAAAACTCGGAGGTAATGGATCGCTCTAGAAACTCAATAAAGGCCTGGCGAGTTTCTCGACTAATGTGACTCCAATCCCGCTCAAAATTTGCATTACGGACAAAGTGATGGCGGTTATAGTCAGCCCGCAACTCAGCAATGACCGACTCTAGTTCTACAGACTGCTGGGATAAATCAAGGCTGGCTACCTTGTCAAAATCGGTGGTATAAAACCGCGGGGTTAAGAGAGTTTGTTGCACCGGGGCTTTAATTCCAGGGGCTAGTTCCGTAAAGGTAGAGGGGGGTGCGCTGACCATAAACAATCATCACCACAGTAAATCACTAGAGTTCACTGTCCGATGAAACCCGGCCGGGTTCAAGTCAGTTACCCGCATTACCCCTTAGTTACTTGCAGTAAATAATTAAGATTGGAGTTGAGTTTCCAGGGTTTATAAAGAAATACTAAAGCTCTCCCAGGGAGTCTCAGAGGAGGTAGCGGTTAGTTATTTGGGTAGGGATTGGGGATTGGCTGGGGTATAGGGCGCGGCATCCCAATAGACAAAAATCGAGACCTTCTCCAGACGATAAATTTGCCCCCGATCCCCCAACCCGGCCTGGCGATAAGCTGGTTTTTGATTTTGATCCAAGTAATGCCCGGGACGATCACCCACGGGGACTAAGTCATAATGTTGGCCACTGGCAAGTTTAATCGCCACCACTCCCTGTCGTTGGGAAAAGCTACATTGACCAGAATAGGTGGCCCGATCATCCCCTTGGGGGTAAATATCACAACGAGCCGTCACGGCATCTCCATAGGCCGGAGCCTGAATGACAATCGCACTACCCACAACTAGGGCCGAAATCAATATTGAGCCTAATTTCATAAACAATATCCTTGATAGTTTGGGGATGAACCACTTTAAGGGAAACTATTGCTTTTCCATCCTAGGGGAGTGATTGGCAGCTGCTGTTGACCGTTTATAATTCTTTTTTCCTATTCGGGGCCTGTTGTTATCCTGTGTAACGTTACTAATCATTTTGATACATAAAGATAGTAAATTAATGATTAGACTCCAGAGGTCCAAGGACAGCATGACATTAAGTGGTGTTAACAATCCATGCTCAGAGCTTAAATGTCCAATTCAATATGTTATGGATGTGTTAGATAGTAAGTGGTCCATCATGATCCTCCGGGAACTGTTCTCCCAATCTCGCCGCACCCATGAACTCCAAACTGCCTTAGTTGGAATTAGTACCAAAACCTTGACCCAAACGCTGAGAAAGTTGGAAGCCCATGGCCTGGTTGAGCGAACGGTTTATGCGGAAGTTCCCCCCCGTGTGGAATATTCCATTACCCCTAAAGGCTGGCAGTTACAACCCGTCATGTTTGCCCTTCATCAGGTTGGTTCCCAATGGTTAGAGCAAGACCCCTGTGTTTGTGCCTTAATTGAGCCAGCACAGTTTTAGGGGAACCGGCTTATATCTAGCTCACGAGTTGGCTACTGGGCTACAGGTGTGAGACCCTTAGCGGACACCCGCCGGAATGGGTATAGGTAGGGCTGCTTCATTGGCTAAGACCTTATCAATCAGGCCATACTCTTTGGCTTCATCGGGGGTCATGTAGAGCAGTCGATCCATGTCCTTCGTGATCCGCTCTGGGGTTTGTCCGGTGTTACGGGAGAGAATTTCCACCATGGTTTGCTTGTTGGCGAGAACTTCCCTAGCCCGGATTTGAATGTCAGTGGCCTGGCCGCGGGCATAGCTTTTGGTTTGATGCATGACAATGGTGGCGTGGGCTAAACTGGCCCGATATCCTTTAGTTCCAGCAGAAAGTAGAAGGGCTGCCATTCCCATCGCCTGGCCAAGGCAAATTGTATGGACTGGGGGCTTGATATAGTTGATGGTGTCACAAATTGCAAAGGCTTCGGTTTCAAACCCAACGGGTTCACCATCATAGCGAGAGGTTCCGGTGGAGTTGATATAGATGCGGATTGGTTTTTCAGGATCGTCGTATTGGAGGAATAACAGTTGGGCCACCAATAGCTCAGTTACGGCCGGGACTAGAGGCATTCCTAAATAGACGATCCGTTCTTTAAGCAGTAAAGAGGGTAGATCAGGAGGGGGAGTGCGATAGTAGGCATCACCGTAGTAGGGAGATTGAGCAGATTCAATCGGCAACCGCATGGCAGACACAGCAACAAATGGTTATCTTTTCTTTAGTCTAGTCCCTTTGGCATTAAAAGGGGGATGGGGGATCAGGAATACCATGGCTCGGTTTTTTCCCAAGAGACAGTCGCCAACAATGGCCTGGGAATTGTTAACGTGATCCTAGAGAATCAGCAGTATAGGAGCCAAAGGAATCCTCTATGTTTCTGGTCACAGGTGCAAGTGGGCAGTTAGGGCGGCGGGTTGTCCAGCGATTATGCGCGCAGAATATTCCGGTGCGGGCTTTTGTCCGGCTGAGTTCCGATTATGACCAACTCCGGCAATGGGGGGCGGATCTTTACATTGGTGATGTCCAAAATCAACGGGATTTGGTCAAGGCGGCCCAAGGGGTGCGGTATATCATCGCCTGTCATGGCAGCAAGATTAGTAGCGGTCAACATTTAGCGGTAGATTATCGCAGTAGCATTGAGTTAATTGAAATTGCCAAAGCCATTGGCCTGGAACATTTCACCTATATTTCGGCCCTCGCCGTGACGACCGACCGCCAAGATTCCCCCCTGCTGAAGGCTAAATGGGAAGTTGAAAATCATCTCCAGGCCAGCGGCTTGAATTACACCATCTTGCGACCGGCCACCCTTATGTCTAGCTTGATTCCCTTGGCGGTGCGCTTTCAACAGACTGGTGTGTATTTACTTCTTGGCAACCCAGAGCATCGCATTGGCTTAGTCAGTACGGATGATTTAGCGAAAATTGCCCTCGCCGCCCCCCAAACCCCCGCAGCCTATAAACAAACCTTTACCGTTGCCAGTTCCCAAGTACTTTATCGTCAAGATGTCCCTCAGATATTTGGGCGATTTTTTAATAAGCAGCCGATCACGATTAATGTGCCCCAAGGGGCTGTAGATGGGGCCTGGACGATGTTGGGACTGTTCAATGCCGAGATTAAAAACGAGCTAGGTACACTCCGCACCCTCTTAGGCCATGAATGCTATGGTCAGCCCCAAGAGATTGAACGGATGGAGCAAACCTTTGGCCTGGGGAGTGAAAACTTAGAAACCTTTTTAAGCCGCCACTTTAACCAAATTGAGGCCTATGATTAATCATGATTTGAGGCTGCTTAATCCCGGAACAGTCAGGGCGACATTGGCGTTGGTGAGCATTTGGGGAAATTGGGGTAAAACCCGCTGACATTGATGGATAAAAGTATCTAACCAGGCCTGAAGTTGGGTCAATTGTTCTGACGTTAGAAAATAATCATCAGCCCCTCGGTATTGAATTTCGGCATGGCTCGCGAGTTCATAATCCACAAACCAACTGCTGTGGGGACGACTCGATTGCCAGTAGTTGCGGGTAATGAGATCTCCGAGGTACTTTTTGGCCACCTGACCGACTTGGTTGAGACTGGCAACGGCCTGGGACAGCGTCACGTTTGCGGCTGTGTATTGATCAATCAGGGCAACGACTGTTGGAGGACTCGGTAGAGAATTTGTGACCGGATCGACCAGACCCAACAGACTCCATAGCTTACTTTCCAACTGCTCCACATGGCCCCGATAGCCTGGCCCCAGTTGACTGAATGATTGATGTAGCCGCACCAATAGGTCTAATTCTGCCGCCTTATTTTCTGAGAGGGCTGCAAAATCCACCAACTCTTCCACAAACTGGGAGTTCTGGGAGTCTGTTCCGCTCAATGGTTCCGCAATTAACCCCAAGGCCACAGCTTGATCTTGGATCAGCCGGCGAACATAGTAGCGGGTCATCGGTGTGATGGGCATAGTGACTCCAGGCCTGGGAGTGAGAACAGCAAAAAGAAAAGCTTCCGCAGAAACTTAATTGAGGTTGACCAATTGTCTAGGGTCATCATAACAAGCCTCAATGGGGATCATTGAATTCCTGAGAAAAACACAGCCATTTCCGTAAAATTACTTAATTTTTAAATCAGAGGGTTATTGTTCCTTAGCGCAGACTACTCAGGGTATGCCGCCAGGCCAGGTCCTGCCCCAAAATCCCCAAGGCCCGGCGCTCTGTGTCATTAAAGATTGGCATTAAGGTTTGGACAATTTGCCGGACAATTTCAGTTGCCAATGGCCCCCCGGCCCGGAGCAGATGGGCATAATAGCTGAACTGAGCATTTCCCGCCGGATTTCGGTGAAAAGCAGCCAACTCGGCCGGGATCAAACTAGACACTGGGGTATTGATCGGGACAACCGTTGGTGGGACACCCTGCTGCCCAAATTGAACCTCTACCCCTGAAGCATCACGGCTGACAAGACTCCCAATGAGCACGGCTGACAGTAAAACGCGGGTTTCCTGGAGCAAATCCGGGGTAAAAACTGGGTCTGGGTCTGGGTTGAGCCTGGGGCCAGCTTGATTAAACTGGGGGTTAAATAATTGGGTGTTGTAAATAACCCCGACAGCCCAATGGCGCAATTCATCTTCAAACTTGACAAAACTACCCAGGCCATAGTCTTCCGGTTGCGGCGGCAGTTCCACATCAAGGGCATCATCCAACTGCACCACATAATCCCAGTGGGAATTGGATTTAACGACTTTACCTAAGCGCATGACCAGACAGTTGGCTAAAAGGATAACCCCAGTTTAAGCCCCAAAACCCCATGCACAAACAATAAGCCCAAGGCTGCACTCCCAATATAGGCATGGGATGTCCGTAACCAGGCCTGGCCACCGCCAAATTTAGTTAAGGAAATCACGCCATTTAAGCCCAAAACCCCAATCGCTGCCGAACCTGTCCAAAAGTGGGGACTTTCAAGAATTGGATGCTGGGCCATAACCAAAGATAAGAGACCCCCGCTGTAGCCCATGACAATAAACAAAAACATGAACGGGGCGAGTTTTTTATGGTCAGCCCGACTTTTCTGGGCCTGGTCTGGATCTGGGGATAACCGCCCTTGCCAGCCGCTTAAGCCAACGTAACTCCCCATAAAGACGACCACAATGCCCATCATTAAGGGGTGGCCCCAATGAGTGACAAATTCCGGTAAATTCAAACTGCGAAAATAGGCGGCAACGGGTTCGAGATAGGTGGTTAAGGCTTCTTGGAGAGTCGTCAATTCAAAGCTCATCGTGTTCGTCCTTTGGTGATGAATCGGTGGATGGGGGCTCAAAAAAACAGGGCCTGGGCTTAAGCCTCAACTTTGACACCGCGCCAAAACGCCACATAGCCTTTGATGTTGGCCACAGCCGACTTCGGATCGGGATAGTACCACGCAGCGTCTTTATTCACCTGACCATTGACGACAATATTGTAGTAACTGGCAACACCCTTCCAAGAACAGGTGGTATGGGTTGGGCTATCGGTAAAAAAATCGGACTTGAGCGCATCTGGGGGAAAATATTGATTTCCTTCCACCACTTCACATTGATCACTTTCGGCAATCACGGTTCCATTCCAAACAGCACGGGGCATAGATTTAGGAGTTAACGCAACGTTACTGATCTTAAATCTTTTTTACATTTTCCGGGTATTGAAAGTCCAGTAACTCATTCTGGTTGTTAAGGGCTTGCACATCCCCAAGGAAACTTTTTCTAGCTTGTTTGATCCCGTTTTAGTTCTTGGTCAAGGAGTTGCCAATAGGTTTTCTCCAGGCCTGGGGTCATGACATTATCTTCAATTCCATAACCGAGGCTTGTCCAAGTGGTGGATAACAGTGCGAGTACCTGTTGAATATGCCCCTCTCGGAGTAATTGCGGAATATCCGCCCCCCAGGCCTGGGTATCGGTTAACCAGCGATAGACTACTTGATCTTGATATTCCGGGGCAAAGTTGTAGTCAGACCAGAGCCAATTGGGAGGGACTGGGTGATATTGGGCCGCTTTTTCATCCCAGGTGGAGGTTAAAAACTGATAGCGACCGGCCGCAGTGGTGCATTGGCCCTGATTGGGACCGCGTAAAATGGGTAAACACCGATCTGGATGCTGGTTGAGGTCTTGGATATGATCCCCCCCATAGAGAAGGGTATAAGGACTAGGATCATTGGCTTCACTGACAGAAATTGTTCGCATCAAGGCCCGCACATAGGGATCCCCCCCCCGCATTGCCAACGGAGCGACTTCCCCCGGTTGCCATTTTCGCCACAGGGCCTGTACCCTCGCCCAATCCGGTTGCCCAACAATAACCACTCCCATCGCGATAATCACCAGGCCTGGCCAAAGTTTGAACCACAACCATCCAGATCGCTTTTGAAGGGAGAGTGACATAGGTTGAATTATCTATTTAAACCTGGGCAAACAGTTCACTCAAGGGAGCCACAACCCCATCAGGGCGAGTTACTACCTCTAAAACCTTATTTTGGGCTGACGGGGCAAACAGAGACTCAATGCAGATTTCAGCCACTTGAGCGCGGGGAATACTGCCTTCAAAGAGAGTATCAGCTTTGGCAATCACAGGGGGCTGTTGGGTATTTTCTTCCTTCAGACCACCCGGACGAACGATGGTGTAGGTCAAACCACTGGCCTGGAGATAGCGTTCTGCCTGTTGTTTCCAATAGAGAATCAGCCAAAATAAATTCAGGGGATGGAAAAATTGGGAGACACACAGGGAAGAAACCAAGACAAAGTGTTGAATCTGCTGTTGTTTGGCGACTTCGACTAGGTTTTTGATGCCTTCATAGTCCACGAGGTAGGGTTCTAAGGGGTTGAGGCTGGGGGTCGCGCCGGTGGCACAAATGATCCGGTCACAATCTCCAATCGCGGCGGCGAGTGTGGCAGGTTCTAGAACATTCCCGACTTTAATCTCAATCCCTGGGGGCAAAACAGTCTCAGCTTTTTCCAAATCTCGCACCAGGGCAACCACGGGAATGTGCCGCTCTTGCAGTTGCTGGACAATCCGACTACCCGTCCGGCCCGTTGCACCGACCACCAAAACCTTCATCTTCGTCCCTTGCTGTTTGGATTCACCTCCCCATTCTGCCAAAGCCCCTGGGTTTGAACAACCAAGGCCTGAATGGACTACTGCTTAACTTATTAACTTAGTGTGTCTTGATAGGGCCAGTATCCGATAGATAGTTTCCAGGGCGAGCAAGGATGACCACCACCACTCCATAGACGGCGATCTGCCCACGATTTAAGGTTTCGATGGCCGCGTTAATGGTGGCGCCTGTGGTGTAAATGTCATCTAAGAGTAAAACCATTTGCCCCGGCCGCAGTCCAGATCCCAAAGCAAAGGCATTGTTCAGATTTGCTGCCCGCGCTGGGTTTTGAAGTTGGTGCATGGCCACTGTTTTTTGACGGCGAATCAACCCATTGGCAGCGAGGGGCAAATTGATATAACGACAAAAATGTTCGGCAATCAACTCGGCCTGGTTAAACCCCCGCTCTCGAAGACGATCTATATGTAGGGGAATCGGCACGACGACTAAGGGGGGTAAAGATTTGAGCTTGAGATCGACCCAGGCCTGGCCAAGCCAAACTCCCAACGGTTGTGCTATGCGGACTGATTTATAGTATTTCAGCTTAAAAATTGCCTGTCGCAAAACTGGATTGTAGTCGCCCCAGGCCAGGATCGGTAAGGTTTGCTGGGTTGCCTGCCAAATTTTTTGAGGATTTTGAAACCGAGTCGAGTAGATTTTCTGATAACAGGATGCACAGAGACATTGGATTTGGCTTTGATTTTTCTTGTTTTTGCCACAAAAGGCACAGGGATACCGAGTAATCAGGCCAAGAAGTCCAGCCCAAAGATTGGCCAGCCAGGATTTGATGTGATGGAACCAGGTCACTGGAGTGAAGGGCTTAAATGAGTGTTACTGATTCTGTTGCTGTTGCCATTGTGCATATAAATCCGGTCGGCGGGCCTGGGTGCGTTGCTGCTGTTGTTGACTGCGCCATTGGGCAATTGCACCATGATTTCCCGACAGTAGTACCTGGGGAACCTCTAGGTTGCGAAAGACGGCGGGGCGGGTGTAATGGGGATAGTCCAACAGACCAGCACTAAAACTATCTTGCGCTAAGGAGTCGGTTTTGCCCACCGTTCCCGGCAGTAAGCGAATTACCCCATTCAGAATTGTTAAGGCGGGAATTTCACCACAGGTCAAGACAAAATCCCCCAGGGAAATTTCTTGGGTGACTAAATTTTCGACAACTCGCTCATCCACACCTTCATAATGCCCGCATAAAATCACTAATTGTTGATAGTTATTGGCCCAGGCCTGGAAATGATCTTGCTTTAACGGCTCGCCTTGGGGGGTGACATAAATAATTTCGCGCCCTTGGCAGATGGGTAAGGATTCAATTGCAGCAAACAAGGGTTCCGGTTTTAAGACCATACCGACACCGCCGCCAAAGGGTTCATCATCAACCTTATGGTGCTTATCAGTGGTAAAGTCGCGGGGATTGGTGAAATAAACTTCGGCAATCTGCTTTGCGAGGGCCTTGGCAATTAAACCGGATTGAAGCGGCGACTCGAAAAACTCAGGAAATAGGGTAATGACATCAAAGCGCATTGAAAACCAGCCTGAATCGAATTAAAAATCGAATTTAATGAGTATCTAACCAACCGGAGTATCTTGACGTAAATAGGCTTGAATAAAGTTTTCTAACTCCCCATCCATGACATCAGTAATGGCTGTAGTTTCCAAATTTGTCCGTAAATCCTTGACCAGTTGATAGGGGTGAAACACATAGTTACGAATTTGATTGCCCCAGGCCGCTTCCACCATATCTCCACGAATATCAGCAATCTCTTTAGCTTTTTGTTCTTGGGCAATGATTAATAATTTGGCTTTGAGGATGGCCATCGCTTTTTCTTTATTTTGCAGTTGCGACCGTTCTTGGGTACAGCGCACGGACAGGCCTGTGGGAATGTGTAAAATCCGCACGGCTGTTTCGACTTTATTCACGTTTTGGCCGCCTTTGCCCCCCGAACGCGTTGTCGTAATTTCTAAATCTTTATCGGGAATATCGAGGGTAACACTGTGATCAATTTGGGGCATCACTTCTACCCCGGCAAAACTGGTCTGACGCTTGCCATTGGCATTAAACGGCGAAATTCTGACTAACCGATGGGTTCCTTTTTCTGAACGTAAATAACCATAGGCATACCGGCCGGAGATTTCCAAGGTCGCTGATTTGATCCCTGCCTCATCCCCTTCCGAGAGTTCTGCTAAGTGGAGTTGATAGCCTTGCCGCTCGCCCCAACGGGTGTACATTCGCAATAGCATCTCGGCCCAGTCCTGCGCATCCGTCCCCCCAGCCCCAGCATTGATGGTTAAAACCGCCCCATTTTTGTCATAGGGGCCACTTAACAGTTGTTCCAGTTCCCACCGATCCAGTTGCTGGCCAATATCCATGAGTTGGGCCATGGCTTCCCGGTAGAGAGATTCATCAAGCTCCAACTCCAGAAGTTCCAAAGCTGTACCCGCATCCCCCAGGCCCCCTTGCCATTTGTGCAGTTGTTCCAGTTGAAACTTGGCATCCGTTAAATCTTGAAGTGTCGCCTGGGCCTGGGTCTGATCATCCCAAAAGTCTGTTTGGGCCGCAACTTGCTCTAAGTCTTGAATTTTAGCGGTTAAGGCAGGGAGGTCAAAGATAGTCCTGGGCTTTTGCCAGGCGCGAGGTGAGTAAATTTAGGTCTCGCTTGAGGATGGACAAATCCAACATGAGCCGACTTAATCCCAATGGTTATAGGTTTAGTAAGACCCTGATTTTAGCGTCTTGTGTCTCCCAAAATGTGCAAACTGGACTGATCCAATCATTAAGTTGTCAGACAGTCTTTCTCTCAATACCCCTAACAGATAACCCTACCTGAGGCTTAATTCATCTCCTTCATGCTGATCATCTATAAATTATGATGATTTTCTTGTTATGCGGCATCGTTTAGTGGTGTTGGCGGTAGTTGCCAGATTATCGGTGGGTGTTTAACATCAGGTCAGAGCGAGCAAGCCGAAGCATATTGGGGATTGTTTATGGTTCAGATTGATCGGTCAAATAGTGCGATTGTCGGACTGGATTTGTATACGGTTGCAGAGAGGCATCAACCAGGATTAGTGAATGCAATCAAAGAGCAGATCAAATCCTGGAAGCCAAATCCCTACTTTGTATCGGCTAGTGTGCATCAAAGTTTAGATGAGGTTCGCGTCTTCACTTACAGTCAATGGCAACCTAAGTTCGATCATCGCAGTTTGCCTCGCCCGGTGGTGTTCAATGAATTTTTTCCGCCGGACTCGTTGCAGTTAGAGGTGTCGGCAAGCAAATCGATATCGGCAGAAGTTGAGATCGTTGCAGGCAATCTCATTACCCATCTAGCTGAGTTTCGCATGATACCCTCGAATCAACCGGAGATGGTGAAGCAAACAACGACCGAACTTGACCGAGCAATGAGTAACTCAGCAGGACTCATATCGGCAACATTTCATCGTAGTTTAGATGGAACCCGGATGTTCAACTACGGACAGTGGGAAAGTCAGGAGGCGTTTGAAGCAATTTTGAAGCAAACAGGATTTAATCCAGATAAGCCCTATTGGGAAGGATTAGCGCGAAACGAGTTTCATCTCTATCATGTCGTACATTCTGAGGTTTCAAATGCCCATTGTTAACCAAGCTAATGGTTTACTAGCTGAGTTTGCCATATTTTCTGTAGAACCTGACAGCCAAGCAAGTTTAGTAGAACAGGCAGTTCAAAATATCGAGTCTGTCCTTAAGCACAAGGAAGGATTTTCCTCTGGCTCAGTTCTCCGTAGCCGTGATGGGTTACGTGTTACAAGCTATGTTCAATGGGCGGATCAAGCATCTTATGTGGTGACTCAACCGATCACAGATTTTGCTATGCCAGATATTCACTTGTTTGAAATCTTTGCCGCAGAACCCAAAGGCAGCGAGTTACATCTTTCACCGAGCATGGCTGGGCTGATCAATTTTGGAATCTTCAAGATGAAGCAGCCTGAAAATCAGCCCCGGTTCATTGAGTTATTTCGACAGGCACTTGAGATGGTATCAGGACAAGCAGGACTGGTTTCAACTCATGCTCACCGCAGCCTTGATGGATGGCGTTGCATCAATTTTGGGCATTGGTGCTCTCTGGAAGAATATACAGCAATGGATTCAAATCGTCCGTTTTCTCCTATTTTCGGAGAGATGCTTGATCTAGCGAATAATGAGTACCAGAAAACATTGCATGAAGTAGTTTTCACTACTTGATTAGTTATCATGTCGGGACAAGGTAAGCGATCGCTGCCTAATGGGAACGATACTTTTCTCCAGTCGATTCTTCGCAGAGTAGATATTTGAATATACCTCCAGGCCTTTTTGTATTCATGAGGAATCTCTACAAATCTGAACACCCGATTGGATATGAGATGATTTTAATTAGATAATATCCAAATCCAACCCATGAGGGTTTATCAATCCTTTTGGGTCACTACAGTGAGTTGCTCCTTGATGCATTTCCTTTCATAACCATCACAGGCTCGCCAGATTTTAAGTTCTAGCAACCAAAATTGACTAGGTTCAGGGCGATGAGGTAGGCTCCCCCAAGAGTATCTACGGATGGTTTGAAGATTTAACCTTTTTATACAGTTACTATGAATCTAAAGCGGATAGTCCCAGGCCTGGCAAAAAATAACCGAGAAGGATAATGAATCTGGCCTCAGGGATTAACGGTGATCGTTGCTGCTAGTTGATCCCAATTATTTAGAGCCTTATGCCAGCCAAGGTTTTACCCCACATTACCCAGGCCCTCAGTTGTTTATGGTCATCCCAGGCCTGGCCTGAACCCCTCAATCTTGCCCTAGATAGCCTAGGCACGGCCTTGGGTGTAGATCGAGTCCGCCTTTGGCAAATTCAGCCCCCCCCTGAGGATGCACATAGTTGGCTCTCTTTAGTCGCGGCCTGGCCTAAATCTCCCTTCACAACCTCTCCTTTAACCCCAGTCAGCACCCTAACCAGTTTTCGGGATTGGTTCAGTCGTTTGCAAGCCGGTGACAGCCTCCAGGCCTGGGTCGGGGAACGTTCAACCGCCGAGCAGCAATGGTTTCAGGAATTAGGAATCGCTTCGGTTCTGGTTATGCCGGTGAATATTGATGGGGGCCTGGGGGCCATTTTGACCTTAGAGTATGCCCAGCAGGAATATTATTGGCCTGAAGAAACCGTTAACCTCCTCCATCACTTCACCCAACCCTTAGGAGCCGCCCTGAGCTATCACCAGGTTAATCCTGTGAATCATGCCCCCCCCGCCCAACCCTATGATCAACGTCTTGTTCAACTCGCCCAGCGCAAACCTCTCCACCACGGAAATTTAGAATTAGCCCTCCAGGATATTGCTCGCACCGCTGCCCAAACCCTCAAGGTGGAGCGCACGGGAATTTGGTTTTACAGTCCCCATAAGCAACAAGTCCGCTGTATCCTTTTGTACCAATCCAGCCAGGATCAGTTTAGCCAGGGCTTGGAACTGGCCGCCGCTGATTATCCCGACTATTTCGCCGCCCTCCAAGAACAGCGCACTATCGCCGCCCACCAGGCCGAGTTAGACCCACGCACCCACGAATTTGCCCCCCATTATTTACGCCCCCTCGGGATTACCTCCATGCTCGATGCCCCCATTTGGGTGGAAGGGGAAATGATCGGTGTTGTTTGTCATGAACATATTGGCCCCCCTAGACGGTGGACGATTGGGGAACAGCAGTTTGCCGCGGCCATTGCCGATTTAGTTTCCTTAGCCATTGAATCCCGCCACCGTCACCAGGCCCTTGCGGATCTCCAAGCCAGCGAAGAACGGCTGCAATGCTTTTTCCAAGCCACCACCGAAGCGGTAGTTTTTCACGAACATGGGCGGATTGTGGATCTGAACCAGGCCGCGGAACGACTGTTTGGCTATTCATCCCAGGAATTGATTGGCACCTCTGTTTTGGAGTTAGCTGATCCCAGTTCCCGAGAGTTGATTCGTCAGCGTTTACAAGCACCCTCGGATCAACTGATTGAGGCTGTGGGGCGCAAGAAAACGGGCGAGACCTTTATTGGGGAACTCCAAGGGCGGGCGATCCGGTATCAAGGGCGGGCAATGCGAGTAGTGAGTTTACGGGATATTACCCAACGTCAGCAGGCAGAAATGGAGTTACGGCTGGCGGATCAACGGGAAAAACTATTAGGGGAAATTGCCCTCCGGATTCGCCAATCCCTTGAACTAGAGGATATTCTTAGCACCACCGTCTTAGAGGTTCGACAAAGCCTCCATGTGGATCGGGTCTTCATTGCCTATTTGGATGGAGCCAGCCAATCGGCCCAAACGGTCGCCGCGGCAATTTCAACTGAATGGCAAGAAGGCATTGAGGCCATTTTCCAAGACCCAGACTATTTGCAGACCCTATTTTCCTTGGGTGATTGTCCCCAGGCCTGGGATGGGAGCCATCAACCCACTGCGACAATTTTGGCCCGCTATCATATCCAATCCACCCTAGCCGTCCCCATTCCTCCAACTGTTAATATGCGTTATCCCACCCAGCATTTGCCCCCCAAAGTAGTCCTCGTGCTGCATCAATGCGCCGGGCCACGGGATTGGCAGATCTTTGAATGGCAACTCCTTGAACAATTGGCCACCCAAGTTGCGATTGCCTTACAGCAGGCCAGTCTTTATCAACAATTAGCAGCCCTCAACGCCAATTTGGAATATCAAGTCCAAGAGCGCACCCAACAACTGGAGCAAAAAATGCTGGAACTCGCAGAACTCAATCGCCTCAAGGATGTCTTTCTCCATGCTGTTTCCCATGATCTCCGCACGCCTGTTATGGGGACGCTGATGGTTTTAAATCATGTCCTGCCGGGGGATGAAGCAACACGCCAAGTGACGGTCTCACGGGATATTTTGACCCGCATGATTAGCAGTCATAATCGCCAACTGACTTTGATTGATTCCCTCTTGGATATTCATACCAGCGAAGATCAAGGGCTGTCTCTGCAACGAATCCCCCAGGCCTTGGGTCAATTACTAGACAATACCTTGGCTGATCTGGCGTTACTGCTCGATAAAAACCAAACCCACTTGGATAATGCCCTGCCCAATGATTTACCTTTAATTTGGATTGATCCGGGACAACTGCAACGAGTCTTTGAAAACTTAATCACCAATGCCCTTAAACATAATCCCCCGGGTCTAAAACTGTCCCTGCGCGCTCAGGTGGTTGAATCTGTAACGGCCCCTCAGCCGATGGTTTTATGTACCGTCCAAGATAATGGCCTGGGGATTCCGTTGGAGCATCAAGAACACCTATTTGATTTGTATTATCAAGGCAAAAAATCACGACATTTACGGGGCATTGGCCTGGGGTTGTATCTTTGTCGGCAAATTGTCCAGGCCCACGGCGGCGAGATTGGCGTTGTCAGTGCACCGGAGCAAGGGGCAACCTTTTGGCTAACTTTGCCAATTTATCAAGCAGCGAATTGACCAGGCCGGAAGTTGAATCATGTATTTTGGATATAGTCACCTCCGATCCTGAACATTCAATCATGCCTGAAGTCACCACCCAAACCGATTTAAGTCAAGTCCTCACCATTCTCCAGGCCATGCAGGGCACTCTCAACGCAGTGCAAGCAGATGTCAAGATCGTTCAAGTAGATTTGCAGGCTCTGACCCTAGAAGTTAAAGTTAATCAGGCCAAAACCGATGAGCGATTCAAAAGCATTGAAGAAAAAGTAGATGCCCTCAAACAGGAAGTAGCGGATTTACGACTCCAACAACGAACCACTGATAATCGGATTTTGACGTTTCTGTTTACGGCCTTCATCACCGCGGTGGGCTTATTAACGAAGGTGATATTTTTTGATCGTCAGGAATAACTCAACAACTCCAATCGGAAATAAAGATTGGTGACAATTTAGGATTGGACTTAACTATTCAATGACTGATGATTTTATGTACGATGCAAGACAATGGCCTGGATCTCTATCTTTGTCGGGAAATTGTCCAGGCCCACGGCGGCGAGATTGGCGTTGTCAGTGCACTAGGGCAGGGGGCGACAGTCTGGTTAACCTTACCGATTAATCAAGCGACTAATTGAGCCAGTCCAATCGGAATAGCCCCAGTGGATAATATCAACCAAAATCGGCGCAAATACCAAGCTGCTGGCCTGGAGTATGAGAAACACTACTTTGATGAGCAAACAGGTGGCTATGTCCTAATTCATGAGGGGCATAATCGAGGTGACGACTTTAATCTCGGAGCTTTTGTCTCGGAGGTCTTTGCCAAGCAAGGTCAGGTTGTAGAGTTAGTTGATGAGCACGGACAGGAGAAGTATGTGCGGCGGTTTGATGCCCTAGTGGATGGGGAGAAATGGGAGTTTAAGGTCCTAACAAACAAGGCTAAAAATGTTCGCGGAGCTTTTCAGAATGGCTTAGTTAAAGGACGATCTCAAGCACCCCGAATTGCCTACCATATCAATAGACAGGTTCATGTCAGTGATTTGAATGTTGGGCTTGAGCGCACAATGTACATTGACAAGGAAACCCGAAAAAATTTTAGAAATCGCCTTAGTTTACGGTGATGGCAGAATTCAAAGAATAACAAGGGAGGAAATTGATGCAGGACAAAAATTTCGAGGATATTAAGGAGCGAATTGAGACCGGGCTAGGTAATAACTTTCCACCTGAGGCTCGGCTCATTATGCTCGGGGAGATATTTTGCTCGCTGAGTCATGGATTGATCACTCCCAATCAAGCGTATGAACTTGAAGACTTGCTTGGGTTGAAACAATTTTTCCAGAACTATGACCAGCTTCGGGAAATCGGAGCTTTTGGAGAAACATTTGCCGTTGCGTGACCAGTATCCACATTAGCTTTGAAGACACAGGCCGCCGCAGTTTAAGCTGAAAGAGTTAACTCTAGGTTCTGGTTATCTTCTGAGGTATTTCGGTGCGGGCAGCAGTACTCTACGGACAACAGGATTTACGGCTAGAAACTATTGCAGATCCCACACCGGGGCCTGGGGAAGTGATTATTGCAGTCCAAGCAGCAACCACCTGTGGCACAGATCTCAAGGTTTGGCGACGGGGCGGCCATGCCCGGATGTTAACCCCACCAATTTTATTTGGCCATGAAGCAGCCGGAGAAATTGTTGCCTTGGGGCCAGGGGTATCGGGTTGGCAACTGGGGCAACGGGTGGTGGCCAATAATTCTGCCCCCTGTAGAGATTGTTTCTACTGCCACCGCCATGAATATTCCCTCTGTCAAAACCTAGAGTTTAATAATGGCACTTACGCTGAATACCTGAAAATTCCCGCCCGGATTGTTGCCCAAAATCTCTTAGCCATTCCCGATCAGCTAGCGACCCCCATTGCGGCCATGACCGAACCCTTGGCCTGTGTTTTGCATGGCGTGGCCCGCTGTGGCTTTTCTCCAGATCAGGTGAGGAGTTGGCCTCAACCCCCGCAGATTTTAGTGATTGGGGACGGGGCGATTGGTTTAATGTTTGTCGGTGTATTGGCCCAGCAGGGAGCCAGAGTCATCTTAGCGGGGGGATCAGCAAGTCGGTTGGAAATTGGCCAGACTTTTGGAGCTACGACTATCCTCAACCATCGCCAAACCCCGGACTTACCGACTGTGATTAGGGAGCTAACTTCAGGCCTGGGAGCGGATATTGTCATTGAAGCCACTGGTGTTCCGAGCGTTTGGGAAACCGCCATTGCTTGCACCCGGCCGGGGGGAACGGTCAATCTCTTTGGCGGCTGTCCCCGGGATACGCAAATTACGGTCAATACGGAGCAACTCCATTATGGGGAACTGACTTTGAAGGGCGTTTTTCACAACACTCCGTTCTATGTCCGCCAGGCCCTAAAGGTACTTTCTGAAAACTCAATTCCCTGGTCAAAGCTAATCACCCAGACTGCCCCCCTCAGCGAACTAGAAGCCACGTTCCAGGCCATGCTCAATCGGCAAGTCATTAAAGTTGCGATTGACCCCAGAGCCTAATTTACCGCTGCGGCACTAGCCCCCCGAACTCAAGTCAAATGTACCTTAGGCTGTCAAGCCAATCCAGCGGAAATATGCCCCGATCATCGTTTGGCCAAACAAAGCTGCAATCGCGGCCCCCAAGGCTAAAAACGGCCCAAAGGGCATCGGTTGTCGGCGGCCCAGCACCCCCAGGCCAATGCCAGCCAAACCCACCACCGCCCCCATTGCCGAGGCTAAGAAACAGGTCAATAACAACAACTTCCACCCTAACCAGGCCCCAATCATCGCCGCTAATTTCCCATCCCCACCGCCCATCACTTCCTGTTGGAGAATGACTGCCCCACCCCAGCGAATTAAATCAAACAACCACAGGCCCAGAACCACAGAAATCACACTATTCGTCAAGGCCGACAAGCAAGCCACCACTGTCCCTTGATCTGCCCAGGCCAAGAAAATTTGAGCCATGATTCCGGTCATTACTCCCCACTTGGTTAAAACATGGGGCAAGGTGAGGGTGTCCAGATCAATCAGGGCTAAGGCCACCAGCCAACTCAGAAAAATCCAATTGGCCAAGGTCTGCCACTGCCAACCAAAGAGGAGAAAAACCGCCAGAAACTTTAGAGCTACCCCAAATTCAAGCAGCGGGTAACGGGGAGAAATGGGGGCCTGGCAATAGCGACATTGTCCCCGCAAAACCAGCCAACCCAAGACTGGAATATTATCCTGGGGGCGGAGTCGCGTTAGGCAAGCAGGACAGCGAGAAGGGGGATAGATGAGGGACAAACCAGCCGGAATTCGATAAATCACCACATTGAGGAAGCTGCCAACTGCGGCCCCCAACCCCAACACCAAAAGGTTAGCTAAACCATCAATAATCAGAGTCAATCTTCAACACAAACTCATGGAGTTGGGCTAACATCTTGGGGCAGTTTTTGCGCTGGTACAAAGCATTCCCGCGGTAATAAAACGGGTTGGGTTTGGAAAATTACATGACCTCGCAAGGTTTCCCGGTCAATTGCCACTCCAGCGGGCAGTTGCTTATCCCCATGGGTTTGATGATAGCAGGTATAAATGGCTTGTGCCGCGTGGAGAATTGTTGTTTCCGTAATCATATCTAGCCTGTCACCCTCAGATGTCTGCATCATTTGAATCATGAATCTTATCTACTCCTTACACTACAGGGATCGTTTCTATGCTAACAATGGTTTTTCTTGCTTTATGCAGCGTTTGTGTCATATTTTCAGGTGTCTATGTTCACTAATACTTACTTGTTCTTGACTATTTTTATGCATCTCAGCTTGAAGGTTTAGGAACAAAGCAAGCCCATGGTAGCCGCTGCGCATGATCCCGTAAATACTTCTGGGAATCCTCCTTACAGCGGATTCGATATTGGACTGGTACAGCTTAAGGTGTTACACCCCTGTTTTGAATTAGATTCAAGGCTTGAATGTACCAAATAGATGCCGAAAGTGCTGTAAGTTAGGCCATAACGCAATCACGACTCATTTTTAAGATTTCTCCTCTCTCAGAGCAGTCTGCGTAACGCTATATTGCTTGACTTTGAGGCGGATCAAGAAAACTAGCTTGGGTATCGGGTTGGGCCTTGAATCTGGGGATTCACCAACTGGGAGCGGCAGCAATGCCGATCAGTATTGGGATGATCCATATCCCTGAGATTTAAGTTCCCAGGCCCGGCGATTGCCCAGAGGGAATTAAGATCTAAGGGATCAAAACTTGGGCCTAAAGCATGGTGAACGTTGCCTATTGTGACTGTCCAACGGGGATTGCCGGGGATATGGTGTTGGGAGCCGTGTTGGATGCGGGAGTTCCCTTGGCCTACCTCCAAGCCGAACTGGGTAAGCTGGGCCTGGGGGATGAGTTTGCCCTCGAGATAGAACGGGTCACCCGCCAAGGCCAGGCCGGAACTAAGGCCCATGTGCATCTTCAGGATCAGGGCAGTCACCATCACGCCCATCACCACGGTCGCCATTGGCCGGAAATTGTTCAACTGATTCAAGCAGCGGCCCTGCCCCCCCAAGCAACAGCCTGGAGTTTACGGATTTTTGAACGCTTAGCCATGGCTGAGGGGGCGGTGCATGGGATTCCTCCCGAAAAAGTCCATTTTCATGAGGTGGGGGCTGTAGATGCGATTGTGGATATTGTTGGGAGTTGCCTTGGCCTGGACTGGTTGGGCATTGAGGCGATCTATTGTTCGGCCTTGCCCAGTGGGGGTGGAACGGTGAGAGCGGCCCACGGAATTTTACCTGTCCCTGTCCCCGCTGTATTGCAGCTTTATCAAAGTCGGCAGGTTCCCATCTATGACAACGGGATTCAGAAAGAACTGGTTACGCCAACAGGTGCGGCCATTGTTGTCGCCTTAGCTGAGGCCTTTGGCTCTCCCCCAGCCATGGAGATTAGAAAAATTGGTTTAGGAGCCGGAAGACAAGACTTAGCTACTCCCAATCTTTTCCGGCTCTGGATCGGCCAATTATCCCCTGCCCTAGCACCGACGGGGATTCCCTACCAAACCGATGAAATTATTGAACTGCAAACCCAAGTGGATGATCTCAGTCCCCAGGCCATGGGCTATACCTTGGATGCACTCTATCAAGCTGGGGCTGTGGAAGTCTTTACCCAGGCCATTATGATGAAAAAAAACCGTCCGGGCCTGCTGATCACCGTATTATCTCCCCTGGCAACGGCCTTGGCCTGTGAAGAAGTTCTCTTTCGGGAAACTACAACCTTAGGGATTCGGCGGCAGAGTCAAGCACGACATATCCTCAGACGGGAGCTTGTCACCATTACCACCCCCTATGGGCCAATCCAGATTAAGTTGGGCTACTGGGGCCTGGAGTTAGTGACAATCCAACCAGAATATGAAGACTGTGCCCAATTAGCCGCAACTCAGCAAATTCCGTGGCGTGAGGTTCACCGTCAAGCTATGGCCGCCGCCTATGCACTTTATCGCGACTAAACCGAACTAAAGCAAGGCTGTCTAGCCTGGTCGTTCCCAGATGAGGGTGGCCCTAAAAACTCTCCTAAAGACTCATGCATCAGGCCTGATCCATGGCCGGCTCACAATTGATCTCTGATGTATGAATCTGAGTGTACCCCTAAATGTATTCCTTTTAGGAAACTTGGTTGTGCTCAACCCAGATGCGAACTAATTCGGCCCGATTGTGGGCTTGGAATTTTTGTAAAAGACTGCCGACATACTTTTCAATCGTTCGGGCACTTAAATGGAGTTCTCCGCCAATTTGGGCATTGGATAGTCCTTGGGATAAATATCGTAACACCTCCTCTTCCCGGGGAGTTAGGGCCGGAGCAGGGGTGAGACTTTCATGGGTTGGAGCTCCCAGGGCCGGGGGTGTTGGTGAATTCGTCCGTTGTTGCCATTCCGCTTGAATCAGTTGATTGCGCTCCAAGAGATTACGGACAATGGCTCCCAGTTCCTCTAGCTCAAATGGTTTAGATAAATAGCTATCCGCGCCAGTTTGATAGGCTTTAATCCGGGCCTGGGTTTGGCTGCGGCCAGTTAAGTAAATCACCGGTAACAGTCGGAGGGCAGGTTGTTGGCGAATGCGTTGAACCAGTTGGTACCCATCCATTTCCGGCATGGCAATATCCGTAATTAATAAATGGGGTTGAAATTGATTGATCATCGCCAAGGCTTCCTGACCATGCCGGGCCTGGAGAACCCAATAGCCATGATCCTCTAAATAGTGATGCACAGCCATGCGAATCCCAGGATCATCGTCAGTGACCAACACGGTTAACGGCATACAGACAACCCCGCCATGATGAACAGTTAATCAATGGTTGTGATTAAATAAATTTAGTTTTAGTTTGTAAATACTGCTGCACAGCCCCAGCTAATTGCCGAAAATTAGGCTCGATCTTTTGTCCGAGGTAATCCTCCACGGCCTGGGCAATCACCCCAGCTAAAAAACCTGGAACTCCTTTAATTTTGTGAGGATCAATGGTTAAACGTCCTTGGCTTTTAATCAGGGTTTGCTGATCGCTATCTATAAAAATGTTTTTCCCGAGGCATTGCACCGCTTCCGTAAACGCATGGGTTTGAATCTGCCAATCGGTGACAAATTCAGCATCATGCCAATCGGTAACATCTGTCCAAGACAACATAGCATCACTGAGTAGGGCGCGGGCTGCTAAGGGAATTTCGCCCCCTCCATGCCAGACCAAGACAAGATGCAGGCCAGGATTTTTTTCCTCACGGCTTTTGACTTCAATTTCCCTTACGTTGGTGAGATAGGGGGTAAGCTCCAATAGGTGATCCCGATAGGCTTGATAAACTAAGGGGCGAGGAAAGGGTAAGGTTACCTGAGTGTTAATTTGCATCATGGCCCAATTCGCACCTAGCGGCGGTAATTATTTAGCATGGCAGACTTTTGGAACGTTTGGGTAGGTGTTCAATAACGGGTCCTGGTACGAGCCATCATTACCCCATGGCCAAGTCCTGTTAACTTATCTTATGCAAGGATTTGCCTAAAGTCATACCTCTTTGCCGCAGGTAACTCACAAACTCAGGTTAAGATAGAACGACTTCCCCCCCTCTCCTCAAGTTCGTGTACTTGGGCTAAGGAAAAGATTGCGCGCGTTTTTATGGAAGAAGCTCCCCCCAGCATCCCCACGGCTCTATCTCAATTGGAGTTGCCTTGGTTACAGGAGATGAGGGTGTCCCCAGTCCCGACCCCAGAAGAACCAGAAGCAGAGGTTTTCCCCAAACCCCCATCTCTGCCTCAAAACCCTGTGGCGGTCACTAAGCCTAACAAATTGAGTAATCTCGACGGCCATTCCTCTGAACCTAACTGGCCCCAGCGGGTTTTGCATCTAGAGCAGGCCCTCGATCAATGCCAAGTCTATATTGAAGAATTGAAACAACAACTGGTTGAGCAACAATTTTTAGAAGATATTCTGGCTCGGACAGAAGAAACAGCCCAAATTCAGCAACAGGCCATTCTCAGTCTCAAGCAACAATTAGCAGATTACTATCACACACAAGGACAGTTGAATCAACTACAGGCTAGTCATACGGCACTCCAAGACCAACTCCAGCATCTCCAACAAGCCTATGACCACCAGGCCAACCTTTTTAAGGAATCTCAAACCCTGAGTCAGCAACGGCAGGCCGAAATAAACCAACTTCAGCATCAGTTGCGGCCGCACCAAGAGCAAATTCAACTCCTTCAATATCGAATTGGCCAGTTAGAATCCCAAGTTCAAGACCGACAACAAAGGATCACAGACCTAGAGGCCCGCCTACAACGATCAGCCCAAATTGTTGCTACCCAACAGGAAATAATTACTGCTTTGCAAAAGGCCCAAGGCCCAGAGTCCAGCAAAAATCAAGTTATCCAAGGTCTGAGTCAAAACCTGCTCACGGCCCAAACCAAAATCTACACCTTAGAAACAGAATATAGTAGCCAACGACTGCACCAGGCCCAACTCCAACACCATGCCCAAGAAGTTGAAGAACACGCCATTCAGCAACAGGTCAGGATTAATAAATTAGAGCAGCAGGTGGCGGAAATGCAGGAGCAAATTTTGCACCAGGCCCAACAGGAGCGGGAACAAGAAACCGCCATCCAGCACTGGAAAGATCGCCACCACCAGGCCGATGCCACAATTCGCCAACTCAAGGCCGTTCTCACCAATATCCTTACGGATCGGAAGCTCTTGGAGTTGATTCACCTGGATGCAGATTCTATACGGATTTCTTGGGGGACAGGAGAGGAAGTGACCAATCTCTTACATTTCTTAGAGGTGAACGACCCAGCCCCCTTAAGCAAACCCGCCAAATATTTAAGTGCGGCGGATACTACGGCCAATAGTGAAGACGATCGGGAATTGAACCCGCTGCCAACCCGGATCCGTGGGCATTAACGTCAGATCCATAACTAATTGCGCTAATTGCGACCAGACAACAAGCGGGGTAAGATCAATCGTAAATCCTCAAGATTCCGGGAAAACCTTGTCCTATGAACCTCGCACGCAGCCCAAAATCCGTGGTGATTGCCCCCTCAATCCTCTCGGCTGATTTTAGTCGGCTTGGGGATGAAATTCGGGCTGTGGATGCCGCCGGTGCTGACTGGATTCACGTGGATGTCATGGATGGCCGGTTTGTCCCCAATATCACCATTGGCCCCTTGATTGTGGAAGCAATTCGCCCCATTACCCCTAAGCCCCTGGATGTCCATTTAATGATTGTTGAGCCAGAAAAATATGTGGCTGACTTTGCTAAGGCTGGGGCCGATATTATTTCAGTCCATGCCGAGCACAATGCCTCTCCCCACCTCCACCGGACATTAGGGCAAATTCGGGAGTTGGGGAAAAAGGCCGGGGTTGTCCTGAATCCTTCTACGCCCTTGGAACTAATTGAGTATGTCTTGGAACTCTGTGATTTGATCCTGATTATGAGTGTCAATCCGGGGTTTGGGGGTCAAAAGTTTATTCCTGAAGTCGTGCCCAAAATTCGCCGCTTACGGGCCATCTGTGAGGAGCGGGGCTTGGATCCCTGGATTGAAGTAGATGGGGGTCTAAAAGGGGATAATACCTGGCAAGTTCTAGAAGCCGGAGCCAATGCGATTGTGGCCGGTTCCGCCGTCTTCAAAGCGAAGGATTATGCCCAGGCCATTGAGGGAATTCGCAATAGTAAGCGGCCCACTCCAGAGTTAGTCACGGCCTAAGTGTCAGGGAGGGCGGGCTTAGGTTGCAATCTTTCTCGATTCCATGAAGTCTTGGGGAGCATGACTGAACAAACCCTAGAGTCTGATGGGCATTTAGAGCCAATGAGCTTGGTGGAGGTGCATCAAACTCTCCTATCAATGCTGGCGGTGGTGACAGAATTATTTGATCACCATGGCCTGGATTATTGCTTAATTGGGGGTGGCTGCCTGGGCATTGCTCGTCATGATCATGGATTCGTGCCTTGGGATGATGATTTGGATTTAGCGGTTTGGGCCCGAGATTGGCAGCGATTGCCTGAGATTTTTTCCCATCTCCCCCCACCCTACGCCACATTTCTCAAAGGCTCCTCCTATTTTCCAACTTTTAATGTCTTTGATACTTCAACCCATCTATCTGGGGCTAGGGATACAAGCTCAGCAGGAGTTTTTATCGACATTGTGCCGATGATGATTTGGCCGGGTAAGTTCTCAAAATTGCTTGACCGAGTGATTGGAGTTTTAGCGAGGCCAGAACCATCACAATCACCTGTGGCCTGGAAACGATGGATCAGCAAGATAATTTGTTGGTTGAAAGTCGCACCTCTCTTTGAAAATTTTCAAAAAAAGATATTTTTTTCTTACATCTTAGAGTGGGACAGGCGTTTATGGATTCAGGAGCAAGGATTAGTGACTGGGGCTGTCGGTCGTCCTTGGCGTGGAAAGTACCCGTTTGAAGTAATTTTCCCCACCCAAATGAGCCACATCCATCAAGTGCCTGTGAAAATTCCGCGACATCTGAACCAGTTTCTTAAAACCCGCTATGGCGAAGATTATCTAGAAATTCCGGATGAGACTCAACGGTGGCGGCATTTTCAACACGCTTATCGAATTCGGCAATCATGACCACGGCGATCACGTTTGGTTGTTTTGATTTGCTTCATTATGGGCATCTGCGGTTGCTGGCTCGGATGGCGGAAATGGCAGCGCACATTATTGTTGGCCTGGCAACGGATGAGGTCGTCATGGCCGGTGGAAAAGAAACTCCCTTCTATTCCTTTGAAATTCGCCGGGAAATGCTACTTCATACTCGGTATGTCGATCAAGTATTACGTCATGGGGGCAAGATTGATGGCCAAGGGAGAGTGAAAATTATTCAAGAAAAAATTGAGTTTATCCAGGCCTGCGATGTAGATTTAGTCATCATGGGGAGTGATTGGCTTGGTGAGTATGATTTTCTGCGTCCCTATTGTCAGGTTTACTATTTAGAGCGAACACCATGGATTTCTACCACCGAGATAAAACGTTTATCAACCTTGGTTTAGCTCAAAGCAGAACACTCCTGTAGGAGTCACTGGTTAGCTAGAGGGCGGACATAACATCGGCCTAGGTCAGTAGATTAGGGGAAACACAGACTCAACGGGGATAGCGAAGAGGTAATCACGGCTCCATTCATCCTTGGGATAATTGCTGACTAAACCAGGCCAAGACCCGATTCCAGGCCCACCAACCATCCAGATCCCCCCAGCGTTTTTGTTCCCGATGATCACTTAAGTAGCCGACATGGCCGCCATATTGAGTTAAGTGTAAATGCAAGGCGGGATTGTGGTGGCAGACCTGTTGTAAGTCGGGAATAATGCTGGGATCAAAGAGGGGATCATCGGCGGCATAGAGGATATAGACAGGTCGCTGTAGTTGATCCAAAAATCGGAAGGGACTACTGGCCTGGTAATATTCGGGAACTGAATTAAAACCCAAGCGGGGAATTACCAACTCCTGATCAAATTCCCAGATACTATTGGCCCGTTGAATCGCCCCTAAGTCCAAGGCCTGGGGATGGTGTGTATAAAGATTGTCAGCCAGAATTTTGAGTTGTTTAGTAATCGCGCGTTCCACAGCCCGGCCCCAAGGGGTTTTGACTAAATACTTCAAGGAGCGCAAGGAATCTAAACTCGGACAAATAACTGCCGCCCCTGCAATATCCGGGTTATCTCTTATTTCACCCCTGTAACTTCCCCAAAGTGCTAATTGTCCCCCCAAGGAATACCCCACGAACCAATAGGGCGGCGGACACCCCAGGCCAGCGGCTTGTTCGGCAATGGCAACAAAATCCCCCCCTTCATCCAGGCCATCGGAAGTCAAGGTTGGAGACAGTTGGCCGGTTTTACCGTGGCCGCGCCAATCAAACAAAATCACCCCATAGCCTTGATCCCAGGCCTTGCGCCCGAAAATTTGCAGATACCATTGGTTAGTTAGCTCTCCCGTAATCCCGTAGGTAGCGATCACCGTCCCGGGGGAAATTGGGGCTTTTGGGGCAGCAATCCAGGCCGCAATGGGGACATTTTGAGCACCTTGAAAAATATGCTCCCGATAGGGTGGCTGGGTTATGGAAGTTAAAGTCTGCCAGTTACGCCCATGAATTAAGGCCGTGTAGAGGGTATGAACCAGGCCAGAACGTAAAAGCAGCGGGGGATAATAGGGAGGAAAATCCGGCGGGGAGTCGGGCATGGGGTGGCAAATGGGAAGTGGATTAACCGGCCTGGGGGGATTGATGGTGATGCAGTTGCTGGCTCAGGATCAAAGTAGCTTACGGATCGTCTATCCACCCGTTGCCCATCAAACCACGGCTCCCCAGATTTTTATTATTGGCACAGCCCCACCCCAACAAGTGGTTACTGTCAATGGTCAAGTGATTAGTCAACGCTCCCCGGCTGGCCATTTTGCCCCCAGTATTCCCTTAGAATATGGCGAAAATCAACTCCGCATCCAGGCCGGGACTCAAACCCAAATTCTCCGGATCACTCGCCCCCAACCCACCCCGATCACCGGATTAACCATTCTCGAACCCGCCCGAAATTTGAGTCGTTTACCCCATGAACCGATTTGTTTTGCGGCCCAGGCCCCAGCCAACAGCACCCTGCACGTCCAGATTAGTTCCCAAAAACTGCCCTTACTCCCAATCCCCACACCGGTCCAACTCCCCCCCAACAGTGCGGCCCTGACCCAAACCAACCAGCCTGAGCCTAATCCAATCTCCATGTTTCGCGGCTGTACCCAATTTGACCAACCCGGTGACTACGTCCGCCCCCAATTTCAACTTACAGGCCCCCGGCAAGAATCCCAACTGGCTCCAGGGACAGTGCAAATTCTCAACCCTAGCCAACTGCGCCCGGTTCAAGTCATTCGCCCCCTCGGAGGAATTGCCCGCACTGGCCCCAGCACCGATTATGCCCGCCTTACCCCCTTACCTCCCAGCACCTACGCCATAGTCACAGGTCAAACCGGCGATTGGTTCCGCCTCAACTACGGGGCCTGGATTAACCAAAGTGAAACCCAACCCTTACCCTCCAGCAGTCAGACGAGATCTATCATTCGGAGTATTACCAGTCGCCAAATCCCCGGTTGGACAGAAATCCGGTTTCCCCTAGAAGTGCCTGTACCCTTGGCCGTAGATGTGGGCGAAAAAACGTTTACCCTCAAGCTTTTTAATACCACCGCCCAAACCGATGTAATTCGCCTCGATGCTGATCCCGTCATTAGTCGCTTGGATTGGCAGCAAACGGGGCCTGGGGAGATTGTTTATCGCTTCCAACTCCATCACCAACAGCAATGGGGCTATCGTCTCCGCTATGAAGGCACGACCTTGGTTTTGGGCCTAAGACATCCACCGCAATTGGGCCCCAAAGCACAACCCTTAGTGGGCATGAAAATCCTCTTAGACGCGGGGCATGGGGGACCGGAAGATTCAGGCGCGATTGGGCCAACGGGTGACCCTGAGAAAAAATTTACGCTGATTCTGGCCAAACTCCTAGAAACTGAACTCCGCAACCGAGGGGCCACCGTTATTCAAACTCGAACGACAGACAAGGACTTAGACTTACCCGAGCGGATTATGGCCATTGAAGCCAGTGAACCCACCCTCGCCCTTAGCCTCCATTACAATGCTTTGCCGGATCAAGGGGATGCCCTCAAAACCCAGGGAATTGGCGCATTTTGGTACCAGGCCCAGAGTCATAGTTTGGCCGTTTTTCTGGAGGACTATTTAGCCACGCAATTAAATCGGCCGCGGTATGGGGTGTTTTGGAATAATTTAGCCCTGACTCGGCCCACTGTTGCCCCGGCTGTGCTGCTGGAGTTGGGGTTTATGATCAATCCCTGGGAATTTGAATGGATTGCCGATGAGACAGCCCAAAAACAATTAGCTAAGACTCTTGCTGATGGCATCGTGGCCTGGTTACAGCGCACTCAAAGGTCATAATGTCCAGGCCTGGGGTAGGTTTGCCTTAAGACCCCTGAGCTTGAAAGAGGGTTTGGCGGCGCAGAATTTCGGTAATCGTAATATCTGGTTCGGGTGCGCCATTAAATGCGGTGCCAACTTCCCCCCGAATAAACTGCAGCTCGGCCAACTGATAGGCTTCCTCTGGCAGGGGGACATAGCCAACCTTCGCCACTGAATTAGCGGCTTCTTTGAGATAGAACTCGACAAATTCCTTGAGTGACTCATGATCTTGGGCAGCCTTGGCATTGACATAAATAAACAAGGGTCGGGAAAGAGGTTGATATTGGGCATTTTGGACTGACTCAGGCGAGGGTAAGATCGCCCCCTTTCCGTTATCAATGGGAATTGGCTTTAAGCGGCCTCGATTGGCTTCAAAAAAGGCAAAGGGTAAATAGCCTAGGGCGTTAGGATTCTCCGCAATACCGTTGACAATCACATCATCATCTTCACTGCCGGTGTAGTCGGTGCGGGAATTTTTGGCATCACCCATAATCGCTTCATTGAAATAATCAAACGTCCCCGAATCCCCCCCAGGCCCGTATAAAACTAAAGGTTGATCAGGAAAACTGGGGCGAATCTGATTCCAGCGGGTAATTTTTCCTTCAGCGGCCTTTTCCCATATCATTTTCAGTTCAGCTACGGACAACTGATCCACCCAAGTATTGGCCGGATTCACCGCCACCGTTAAGGCATCAAACCCCACAGGCAGTTCAATAAACGGGACTCCATTGCTAATGCAAGTATTCATCTCCGCAATTAAAATTGGGCGCGAGGCATTACTAATGGTGGTATCCCCAGCACAGAATTGCCGAAATCCCGCTGAAGTCCCGGAAAATTGCACCTCAATCGTGACATTTTCCCCCTTGGGAGTTTCCTGAAAGGCTGCCACAACGGCATTGGTAATCGGAAATACGGTACTGGAGCCATCGATCTTAATCGGCTCTTGACTCATTTGCGACTGCGGCGAACCACAGGCCACCAAAATAGCTATCCCTAGAGCTAGGGGCCAAAGCCTGAGAAATGAATGCAGGAAGCGGGATAGAAGTTTACGCATAAGGTCTTCAAACAGTCCTGAAGAGGTAAGAGAGGGAAAATTTGGCAGAGCGGATTAGGAGCTAACGGACTCAATCAGGAAACACATTTATATCAATTTTTCTTGATTCATCTCGAGGATAGCCGATTCGTTGGAGAGAGGGGAAACTGTAACGAAAATTTAGTGAAATCTCCGTAAGAACAGTGAAAATTAGAGAGACGGCAAATAATTTAGGGCAAGGCTGGGATGAGGGTTGATGGACAAATACAGTAAAAATTTTCCCCAGGCCGCGTTAAGGTCAAATTAATTTTGGACATCTTTAAGGATATTTTCATAGTTGCAATTGGATGACCAATTGAGTTGAGGGGTAGAGGCGCATCTCAAGGCTTTTAGAGGGGTTTAGGCAGCTTCATTCCAGATGCCCAGGCCAGGCAGACTAGCCCCAGCAGTCGAGACATTTCTTTAAGGTTTTTTTAATCCCCCTCCTCTTAACCTGATCTTTACGAAATCCGGGTATCGTCAAGCCTGTGAAGTAGGTTTAGATTTTCGTGATTGTATCCCTTTTTACAGAATCTCCCCAATGTTTCTGATTCTGGGCACTTCACACTTGATGTTTTTTGGTGTTTGAGGATCATGATCTTTAAAGTAAATTCATCTCGATTCCTGGCCACACTGGCCGGCTTGACCATGAGTATTTCCTTGGTGGCCTGTGGCGGCGGTCAAGAAACAACGGGTACGGGTGAATCCACCTCCCCGGTCTCAGGTCAGGTTGCTCTCAGTGGGGCAGGTGCGACTTTCCCGGCTCCTCTCTATCAGAAATGGTTTGCTGATTTTAATCAAAAGTATCCGAACATCACCGTGGCTTATCAATCTGTAGGTAGCGGGGCTGGAGTCCAACAATTTACCCAAGGTACGGTGGACTTTGGGGCCAGCGATGTGGCCATGAAAGACGATGAGATTGCTAAGGTCTCCCAGGGTGTGGTGATGCTACCCATGACGGCTGGGGCAATTGTGATGGCCTATAACCTCCCTGAAGTTAAGGAACCAGTTAAATTATCCCGGCAATTACTCACTGATATTTTACTGGGGAAAGTTAAAACCTGGAATGATCCTGCTATCGCAAAAGATAATCCGGCGGTGACATTTCCTGAGAAACCCATCCAAGTGGTCTATCGTTCCGATGGTAGTGGCACAACTGGAGTGTTTACGATGCACCTGGCGGCTGCTAGCCCAGAGTGGAAAGAAAAAGTTGGCGAAGGCAAAACTGTCCAATGGCCGGTGGGTGTGGGGGCCAAAGGGAATGAGGGGGTGACTGCCCAGATTCAACAAACTCCTGGCTCGATTGGCTACATCGAATACGGTTATGCCAAACAAAATGGCCTCTCGATGGCAGTTCTCCAAAACAAGTCGGGTGAATTTATTGAGCCAACCCCAGAAGCCTTTACCGAAACGTTGGGGGCAGTGGAGTTACCGGATAACTTGCGAGCCTTCATTGCCGATCCGGAAGGGGCAAAGTCCTATCCGATTGTCAGCTACACCTGGATTTTGGCCTACAAAGAGTACAGTGATCCTGAGAAGGTAAAAGCTTTTAAAGCAGCGATGGAGTATGGCTTAACCACCGGACAACAGGATAGCGCGGCCTTGGGGTATATCCCCTTACCAGAATCTGTTGTGACCCGTGTGAAAACCGCGCTAGAGACAATTAAACCCTAGGAACCGTTTATGACGACTTCTCTACCCCAGGCCCCGCCCATTGCCCAACCGCGGACTCCCCAAGAAAAATTTGTGGATCGCGGTTTTATTTGGTTGACCCGCATTTGTGCCTATGGGATTGCCCTCTTACTGCTGTTTATTGGTCTTCGAGTAGCCATTGAAGCAGGTCCGGCGATCTCACAGTTTGGCCTGGGGTTTCTGGTGACGGAAAGTTGGAATCCGGTGACGAGTGTTTATGGCGCATTACCTGTGATTTATGGAACTTTCGTCACCTGTGCCATTGCCCTCTTATTGGGGGTGCCGATTGGGGTGGGAACTGCAATTTTCCTCAGTGAAAACTTCATCCCGGTGGCGGTACGAACTGTTCTAGTCTTTTTGATTGAACTGTTGGCAGCCATTCCCAGTGTGGTTTATGGGCTTTGGGGTATTTTTGTCTTGATCCCAATTTTGCGAGATTTTGGTGGTTGGCTCCACAATGCGGCCGGGTGGTTTCCTCTATTTTCAACCCAACCGACTGGGCCTGGCCTGCTTCCGGCTGGGGTGGTTTTAGCGATCATGATTTTGCCCATTATTACGGCGATTTCTCGGGATTCTTTGGCTTCTCTCCCCCCCGAACTGCGGCAAGCCTCCATTGGCCTGGGGGCAACTCGGTGGGAAACAATTTTTCGGGTCTTGGTACCGGCGGCATTTTCAGGGATTATCGGGGCGATTATTTTAGCCTTAGGGCGGGCGATGGGTGAAACGATGGCCGTGACGATGTTGATCGGCAATTCCAATCAGGTGAATATTTCCCTGTTTGCACCTGGGAATACGGTGGCCTCCCTCTTAGCTAGTCAATTTGCCGAAGCCAGCGGCTTACAGGTTTCAGCCCTAATGTATGCCGGATTAGTTTTGTTTTTCATGACCTTTGTGGTGAACGTGATTGCCGAGTTGATTGTCATGCAAGTCAAAAAGTTCTAGGTCGTTGTGCTGTGGCGTAATCTGACTGAATAAATTTATAAATTTCCTGACTCTGTTTAATTGAGCTTATCTGCCCTTTCCCCCCTTGCACCTATGACCGCTGTTTCTGCCTTTGACAAAAAGTTTACCAGCCGGACACTCTTTAGTTGGGTGATGACCTTCTTGACTGGCCTGTGTGTTGTGATGGCGGTTGTTCCCTTGATTGCGGTTTTGGCTTATGTGATTTGGCAGGGTGGAAGTCGGTTTAGTTTGGCCTTGTTCACAAAATTGCCGCCGCCGCCGATGGTTCCGGGTGGAGGTTTTGCTAATGCCATTGTTGGAACTATTACGATGGTCGGCATGGCGGTTGCTATCAGTTTGCCGATTGGGATTGGAGCGGCTGTCTTTTTATCGGAGTTTGCCCCAAAGTGGGTGGCCCGTTGGATTCGCTTTGCCACAAATATTTTGAACGGTGTCCCTTCGATTATTGTCGGCGTGTTTGCCTATGCGGCCTTGGTTGTTCCCTTAAAGACTTATTCTGCTTTTGCCGGTGCGGCGGCCTTGGCGGTGTTGATGCTGCCAACCATTATTCGGACAACGGATGAGGCCTTGTTAATTGTTCCTCAAGATATTCGCTGGGCTTCGGTGGGCCTGGGAGCTTCGGGGTATTGGACGACCTTACGGGTAATTTTACCAGCGGCGGCTCCGGCAATTATTACGGGAACGACTTTAGCGGTAGCGCGGGCGGCGGGAGAAACGGCTCCTTTAATCTTTACGGCTTTGTTTACTCAGTTTTGGAGTCAGAGTTTATTGGCCCCTACTGCTTCCTTGGCTGTGTTGATTTATAACTTTGCGATTGTGCCCTTTAAAAATCAGCAAGAATTGGCCTGGGCCGCTTCGTTTTTATTAGTCATCCTGGTTTTAATTACTAGCATCATCTCTCGTTTGGCCACCCGCCGCCGTTAACTGTTCTGTTTGGGATTTATTGCTTATGACTTCCGCTCATCCTGTTGCTGAAACTGCCGTAGAAACTCGTAATCTTAATGTCTACTATGGCTCCTTTTTAGCTGTCCAAGAGGTTTCGATTAAAATCCCGAAGCAGCAAGTGACCGCCTTTATTGGCCCCTCGGGTTGCGGCAAGAGTACCATTCTTCGCTGTTTTAATCGCTTAAATGATTTAATTGATAGTTTCCGGGCTGAGGGAGAAATTCTCATTGATGGGCAAAATATCAATTCGACCCAAGTGGATCCGGTGGAATTGCGGCGGCGAATTGGGATGGTGTTTCAAAAGCCTAACCCTTTCCCTAAATCTATTTATGACAATGTGGTTTATGGGGTGCGGGTGAATCGGCATAAAGGAGATTTGGATGAAATTGTCGAGCGCGCACTAACCCAGGCCGCATTGTGGGATGAGGTCAAAGATAAGTTAAAAACCAGTGGCTTGGCTCTTTCTGGGGGGCAACAACAACGCTTATGTATTGCGCGAGCGATTGCGGTTCAGCCAGAGGTGGTGTTGATGGATGAGCCTTGTGCGTCGTTGGATCCGATCTCGACCCTGAAGGTGGAAGAGTTAATCAATGAGTTAAAGCAGTCCTATACGATCATCATCGTGACTCACAATATGCAGCAGGCAACCCGTGTTTCCGATATGACGGCCTTCTTTAATGCCACGCTTTCGGATAAGGGGAAACGGTATGGCTATTTAGTGGAGTATGACCAAACGAAAAATATCTTCCACAGTCCGCAACAGGAAGCAACTCAGCAGTACGTCAGTGGTCGGTTTGGTTAAGGCGAATTATCCCGGTGTTTGACTAGTTCTTGCTATTTGGTACTCATCCAGTTGGGGCCGGGGTGGGCTTCGACAACGAGGGGAATAGACAAGGGAATCGCTTGGGCCATCGTGGTTTCGATTCGGGGTTGGAGTTCCTGCCACTCATGTTTGGGCATTTCCATAACTAATTCATCGTGAACTTGCAGCAAGATTCTGGCCTGGTAGGGGTGGAGGGCCTGGTTGAGTTTAATCATGGCCACTTTAATTAAATCGGCACTGGAGCCTTGGATTGGCGCATTGGCCGCTGCCCGCAGTTGTCCGCGTTCAAAGTTAGACATTTTGAGTTTGTTGGTGTCAATTTCGGCTAGTTCGAAAATGGGTTTGCCTTGGAGTTTTTTAAGTTCGGGACTATCAAAATTAAAATATCGCCGCCGTCCTAAAATCGTTTCAACATATCCTAGAGCCAGTGCTTCATATTCCATTTGTTGTAAGTAGGAAAACACTTGAGGATAACGGTCATAGAATTTCTGAATAAAGTCTTTTGCGTCATTTAGTTTCACACCAGCTTCTCGGGAAAATCGTTGCGCGCCCATGCCATAGATCACGCCAAAGTTAATGATTTTAGCCAGTCGTCGTTCTTCTGGAGTAATGATTTCTTTTTCCAGCAACAACTGCGCCGTTAAGGTGTGGACATCCTGTTGATTTTGATAAGCCGTAATTAAGCGGGGTTCCTGACTGAGATGGGCGAGAATCCGTAACTCAATTTGAGAGTAATCAGCGGACACTAAAATCCACTCCGGTTCAGGAATAAAGGCGGCCCGAATTTGGCGGCTAAACTCGGTGCGGATGGGAATATTTTGCAGATTTGGATTGGAAGAGGAAAGGCGGCCGGTGGCGGTAATGGCCTGGTTGAAATCCGTATGAACACGGTGGGTATCGGGTCTGACTAGTTCCGGTAGGGCATCCACATAGGTTGATTTCAGTTTGGCTAGGGTGCGATGTTCTAAAATCAGGTCAATGATCGGGTGATCCCCTTGGAGTTTTTCGAGGGTGGCGGCATCGGTAGAATAGCCCAGTTTGGTTTTACGGGTTTTCTTGATATCCAGGCCAAGGGTATTAAATAATAACTGACTTAACTGCTTGGGAGACCCTAAATTAAAATCAAATCCCGCCAGTTCATAGGCCTGGGTTTCTAGTTGATGGAGTTGGTGATTAAGTTGTTCCGAAAGTTGTTTAAGATAGTCCACATCAATCCGAATCCCGACGGTTTCCATGGCCGCTAAGACGGGTTCTAAGGGCAGTTCAACTTGGGTGAGTAATTCTAATAGTTTGGGAGTTTGACTCAGTTCTTGGCGGAGGGGATCAACGAGTAAATAGGTCGTATAAACATCCAGGCCACAGTATTGAGCCACTTCAAAAATACTAACATCAGCAAGAGATTGGCCTTTACTGACAAGTTCACTGTAGGTTAAGGCTCGGATGGGTAAATAGCGACTAGAAATATCCGTTAAATTATGACTACCTTCCGGGTTGATCACATAACTGGCCAGCATTGGGTCAAATACAACTCCGGCTAACTCAATTCCCTGAAACTGTAAAACTAACCGATCATATTTGGCATTTTGGAGAACCTTTGGATATTTCGGGTCGCTTAAAATCGGTTGAAGTTTTGCTAACGTTTTGGCTAGTTCTAAGTTTGGCCCGGTGGTATGTCCAAGGGGAAGATAGGCCATTTGATCCAGGCCAGGCCCCCAACAACAGCCAATTCCGACTAATTGAGCATCCCGAGGTGAGAGAGAGGTGGTTTCTGTATCCCAGGCCACGGGTTTATCCAGATCCGTTTGATCCTGCAAAATTTCCAGCAGTTGGTCTAGTTTATCGGCACGATCAATAATTTGAACCTGTAATTTCGGAGCTTGAGATTGACTTGTATCGTCCGCTGAAAAAAACCAATCGTCCCCACTGGTTGCTGATCCTTCGGCTGGCTCGGCTGGGACTGATTCACCGCTAACTTTCTCATGGAGATTTAGTAATGAGGCTTTAATTGCCCGAAATTCCAGTTTTTCCAGCAGTTCATTGAGGGTGGGCCAATCAAAATTTCCTAAGACTAAATGGGCTAAATCCACTTCAATCGGGACATTCAAGGCAATTTGGGCCATGAATTGGGAGTGGCGGGCCGAATCTAAGCCTTCTTTGAGTTTCTTTTGGGTAGCCCCCTTAATCTGATCCAAATGGGCATAGATATTTTCTAGGGTTTCAAATTGCTCAATTAACTGAACGGCGGTTTTGGGGCCAATCCCACGCACGCCGGGAATATTGTCGGAGGTATCCCCACAGAGGGCTTTATAGTCCACCACTTGGGCCGGCCAAACGCCGAGCTTATTTTTGACATCTTCTGGGCCAAACTCCTTGGCAGCAGTGGTACTTTTAGCAAAGGCTGAACTGAGATGGAGAACTGAAATCCCTTTTTCTGGATCAATCAGTTGAAATAAATCTTGATCGCCACTGACAATTTTGACCTTTAATCCGGCTTGGCTGGCCTGTTGGGCAACGGTACCAATCACATCATCGGCTTCATACCCGGGAGAGACTAAAACCGGAACACTCAAGGCCTGAAGGAGCAGTTGTAAGTTTTCTAGGTCTGGCTCAAAATCAGCCGGGGTTTCTGGTCGGCCGGCCTTGTAGGTGCTATCGGCTTGATGGCGGAAGGTTGGCCCCCCTAAATCAAAAGCAACGGCGAGGTGATCGGTTTGCTCGGTCTGGATGACTTCGAGGAGGGTTTTCAAAAAGCCAAAGCTGATGCTAGTCGGAATGCCCGTCGAAGTTCGCAGGCCCCCATCCCGTCCCTTGGCAAAGGCATAGTAGGAACGAAAGGCCAAGGAATGCCCGTCAACTAAAAGTAATGTGGAGTTGGGGATCGTCATTGATAGGTACTTCCATCGGGCATCGTGGCATCGGTAAGATTGGCATCCAAGAGCAAGGCACTGCTAATTTCGGCCCGGATTAAGTTGGCTCCGGTTAAATCAGCCCCGGTTAAGTCGGTGCGGGCTAAATAGGCTTCAATGAGGCGCGCTTCTTTTAAGGTACTGCCCCGTAAATTGGCCCGGCGTAGATCCGCTTTGGTAAAAATGGCCTGGGTGAAGTTGGCTTTTTCCCCAATGATTTGCTCCAGATGGGCATTGGAAAAGTTGGCCTGGTAGCAGTCGGCCTGGAAGAAATCCGCTTCTTGGAGTTGGGCCCGATCAAATCTAGCTTCCCGTAAATTCGCCCAGGCCAGGCCGGCTTTCTTCAGATTTGTATCCGTTAAGCGCGTCATTTGGCAATAAGCCCGTTCCAGGTTTGCTCCGATTAAATCGGCTCCCCGTAAATTTGCTTCCTTGAGATTAGCCCCCGTCAAATTCACCCGGGCCAGATCCGCTTCGGCCAAGTTCGCACTCTGAAAATCAGCCTTTTCCAGATCCGTTCCCCGCAGGACAGTCCGTTCTTGATAGTTATCTTTGCGTAAGTTTGCCCCCCGTAAACAGGCCCCGACAAACCGTGTACTACTCAGGTTGGCTTGGCGTAAATCGGCCTCAATTAAGTTGCAATCGGTCAAGTCGGCCAAGGTAATATCGGCCCCCACTAAGATGGCTTTTTCTAAACTGGCCCCGTGTAAGTTAGCCTCTTGGAGTCGGGATTCCGTCAAGTCGGCCTGGGTTAGGTTCGCCCCCCGTAAATCGGCCCCCGCTAAATTGGCCCGTCTAAAATTGGCCCGTCCCAACAAGGCAAAGGAAAGATTGGCCCCACAGAGATTACTTTCACTGAGATCAACCCCGATTAAATCCACCCCCGCCAGTTGTATTCCTGCCAAGTTGGCCTGGGAAAAGTCAGTTTGGCCCGCGGCATAATAGTCCAAAAGTTGTGCGGCCTCTAAATTACTCATTGCCGTTCTCAACCATCATTGGGGCGGGGAAAAAAGACACAGGTGGCATCCTCATCGCTATCCTCACTGACCACAACAGTTTCCAAGTGGGGCATGGGCGCGGCCTGGACTACGGCGATCTGGGGCGGAGTTGCTGGGGGGCGGGGGATTGGGGGCACAGATAGGATGCCATAGCGTTGGTAAATTGGCTGAATCGTGCGTAAAAGGCGGTCGGCGGCAGCGAGGTAATCCTGAGTCGGTTCTAGGCCCTGGGCTACCCCAATAACCCGTTTTTTGAGCAGATCATAACTGGGATACTGGACAAACAAATCGGCTAAGAGGTCGGTTAAGACCAAGCTGTAGATTTCCTGCCAATCGGCGGCATAATTCAGGTCGGGCTGATGATACAGGGTCGCAAACACCAAAATCTTAACCCGCAGTGGCGTAATGTAACGGGTGACATCGTGGCGTAAATCAAACCAAAGCGTAGCAGGCATCGCCGGGGTTGCGGGGGGCGGACTGGTAGCCGGGGCTGGCATGGTAAGCAGAGGTGAGGTGTTGGCGACTTCGGTTTGCCCATAGAGGGGAAGGAGGACGGTTAATATTTGTCGGGCAATGGGTTTATAGGCCTCTATTTTGTTCAAACTGGCCAGCAGCCGCTTAATTGCCTTATCCAGGAGAGGGGCCTGGGGATATTGTTTCAGGTTAGCTAAAACCAATTGACTCATCGGGATTTCAGCCAGTTTTGTTGGGGCCTGACGCGGCCATTTGCGGGTAGCGGTAGCAAACAAAAATTTTCGGATCCGCAGAGTTTGTGAGTCTTGCTCTAGGGCCTGGATCGCCTGTTGGAGATGTTTGGCGTTCATGGATCGGGAGTTGGCCTAGTGCAGAGCGGATAATTTTTTGATCATAAACCGAAATGTTTTGGGTTGCTGGATTTGCGTATATCGCGTTACACAAACTGCTCTGGAGTCAGAAAGGCTTGCAAAACGAATGCCAATATTCCTAGGGCCACCTACGCCAGGACTCGTAACACACTAGCAACCTGATTCACAGAGATCAGACTTTTAATTTCATCCAAGGCCTGGCGAAACTCTCCTTCGCAGACGTGATGGGTAACGACCACAACTTCAGCTAAATCATCCTTAATGCCAATCTGTACTAGGGATTCCAGACTCACCCCATAGTTCCCAAAACAAGTGCCTAATTTTCCGAGAACCCCTGGATGATCTTCCGCTAAGAGGCGAGCATAGAAACGGCTAGAAACCTGGGCTAAGGGCACAATAGGACAGTAATGATCATGGGTACAGGTTAAGAGCGGATGACTTTGATTTCCCATCGGTAAAAGCGCAGCAATGTTAATTAAATCAGCCACCACTGCACTCGCAGTTGCCCCAGCCCCGGCCCCCGGCCCATAAAACATCACTTCTCCGAGGGGTTCGCCAGCAATTAATACGGCATTATGAACCCCATTCACACTGGCTAAGGGATGATCTAAGGGGACTAAAGTGGGATGGACGCGCAGTTCTAATGCATTGTCAGCTTGGCTAAAATCTCGATGAGCAATGGCGAGGAGCTTAATTACAAATCCCAACTTATCAGCATAGGCAATATCTACGGCAGTGACGGAACGAATCCCTTGGCAATAGACTTCATCACGGGCAATCCGGCCGCCAAAAGCTAAGGAAGCCAAAATGGCAATTTTATCGGCGGCATCCAGGCCATCAATGTCGGTACTGGGGTCTGCTTCGGCATAGCCTAGTCGTTGGGCATCGGCCAAAATCTCGGCAAAGTCGCCCTTTTCCTGCTGCATCCGGGTCAGGATATAGTTGGTTGTCCCGTTGAGAATCCCTGTGACCGTGTGAATCCGATTTGCGCCGAGGGATTGTTTCAGGGGTTGAATCACAGGAATTCCACCCGCCACAGCCGCTTCGAGCATCACATAGACCCCGGCCTGATTGGCGGCGGTAAAAATTTCGTCCCCAAACCGAGAAATGACCGCTTTATTGGCCGTGACAATATGTTTCCCTTGGGCAATGGCTTCTAGGATCAAAGTCCGGGCTGGCTCCAGACCCCCTAAGAGTTCCACCACGATGTCAATTTCTGCATCTTGGACAATACTCTGCAAATCTGTCGTTAAGATTTCTGGGGGGAAGTTCACTGGCCTGGGCTTGTCAAGGTCGCGCACACCGACTTTTTTAATTTGCAGCTCTTGCAGGAGCGGATGACGCTGTTCCGGGGTTAATAAGACCTGTGCGACACCTCCCCCCACAGTTCCCAGGCCCAAAATCCCCAATTGATACACCACGATGTCTTTACCCAGATAGCGATTCTTCCCTTTAATTGTAAAGTTAGAGCCTGATCAATTGCTCGAGAGGCTTAGAAGTTCTTTTACCCGAGTCCGCACCCAGGCCAAGACATCTTTTTGCTCCATTGTTTTAAAGAGTCCTAATTCTTCAAGTTTCTGTTGAACTGGATCGTAGAGTTCTCTCTCACTGATCATTTCCTGAGTCACAATTTCAGCAAAATAGGGCGCAACTTTAAGAAGGGTTTCTAGCTGGACTTTGGGAATGACAAAAATATGACAATCTGTTAGGGCGCGAGCATCAACAATATAGGGAAAATTGAGGAGAACAGGGACTTCCCCAAACATTTCGCCGGCCTGGTAAACCTTAATGCGCCGATTTAGTTTATGGGAAAAAGATTCAATTTCACCAGACAGTAGGACATACATCGCATCGGCTGCTTCACCTGCCTGAAATAGGATCGAATGTCGGGACAAAAACTTACGATACCCAGATTGAATGATTTGCAGCACACTCAGTTCATTACAGGTTTGAAAATAAGGAATTCGGTGTAAGCATTCTCGGAGACTATAGTTGGGGAGTGTTTCACTGCAAGTAGAACTATCCAGGCCTGGGTCATGATTGTTATGATTCAGCTCGCCGAGCGGTGAGGCCAAGAATTCTGGAGAAATTGGAGTGGGCGGGCGGAGAGTTTCTGGATTTCGGAACCAAATATCTTGTTGGGGAAAAGGAATTTCAATACCGGCCTGGCGAAAATAGTAATTGATCGTAAAATTTAAGGAACTTTTAATCGTTAAAGCATTATCAATCCGATCCACCCAGGCCCAGACTTCAAATTCTAAGGCACTGTCGCCAAAGCCCTTAAAAATCACCCGTGGGAGAGGTTCACGTCGGACAGCCGGATGTTTATGGACAGCATACAGTAAGGTTTCGGTTACTAACACCGGATCAGAACGATAAGCGACAGTAATAGGTAAACGAATACGTCCAGAAAAGTCGCGATAACTCCAATTTAAAACTTCATTCGTGGTCAACGTGCTATTGGGTAAAATGACATCGCCCCCGTCCAATGTAGTAATAATAGTTGAACGCATGGATATTTCTTTGATGTACCCCGTCAGTCCACTAAATTCCACATAGTCGCCCACTTGTAATTTATTTTCAACAAGAAGAGTCACACCACTGACAATATTTTTAGTCAGGTCTTGCAAGCCAAAGCCAATCCCCACCCCTAAGCCCCCTAAGACCACAGCTAAGGAGGTAATGTCCAGGCCATAAACCTGCAAGATAATCACAGCAATGATTGCGCCCAAACCATAGGTAAGTAAGGTGGAAATCACCACACTATTGCCACGACTAATCCCTAACTTAACCAATAACCAATTGCGGAGAAACTTTTTACAGTAAATGATGCCTAGTCCCAAAAGTACCAGGGTTAAGGCTAAACTGATGATCCAAGCAATCGTAATTGTTTGATTGCCCAGCTTAAAAATTGCCCGATCCCAGATATGCAAAAAATCACTGATACTCATCTCCATGCTCCAGATCTTCTCTAAGACTTGAATGCCCGATCAATCACTCCCATAGCCCAGTTATCCCGAGAAACATCATCTGACAAAGGCTCTTCTCACCCAATCAGAACCTAAGCTACATCTAACTCTCTTGAACTCCACCTCATCTAAAACAGAACCCTAGTTTTGAGCTTAATCTCCAGGCCCTTGATTACATCTTGACCCATTGGAATCTGATGACATTCGAGCAGGTAAGTAAAGAATTTCTTGACCGAGGTTTTGACTTGGCTTTCTAAGTCCCCCGTATGTCCACAATGCCAGTGCCGGAATTGACTACAGACCATCCCCCGCCGAATCTGACTAAAATCGGTGACTTGGCAATCCCAACAGAGATAGTCAATCAGCATCCCGATGACGGCCATATGTTGGCGAATAGTTCGCGGCCGCAGACGCTGGAGCAAATAGGCCTCAAATTGCACCTGATATAACTCTAATTCGGCTCGAAATAACCCAGTGTTTGCACTATCGTCCAGTCGCGCTTGGATAGTTTTGAGATTAATCGGCATATCAGAGTCTACTTAATTTCTCGAACCACAGGTTGATCATTAACGAGTTCACCCACAAAAATTCGCGTTGCCAGGCCAACAAAGAGACCATTTTCAACTACACCAGGGATATTATTAATTGTTTTCTCTAACTCGGCGGGATCGTGAATGGTGGCAAACTTGACATCAATCACCATGTTGCCTTGATCTGTAATCACCGGCCCGTCTTTTTTCACCCCCATCCGCAACACGGGTTCACCCCCCAGATTGGTCAAAGCACGGGTGACAGGACTCAAGGCTAATGGCAACACCTCCACCGGCACCGGAAACGTTGACCCCAATTCAGTCACCAGTTTGGAGCTATCCACCACGACTAAAAATTCTTCCGCCAGGCCATCGACAATTTTTTCCCGCGTATGGGCTGCCCCGCCCCCTTTGATCAAAACCTTGTCCGGATCCACCTCATCGGCTCCATCAATGGCAATATCAATCCGCTCCACATCGTCCAGAGTAACCAGCGGAATGCCGTAAAGTTTAGCGAGAACACTGGCCTGGAACGAGGTGGGAATCCCGACAATATTGCTGAGTTCCCCGGACTTGAGCCGCTCCCCCAAAAACTGAATCACAAACGCGGTTGTCGAACCCGTTCCTAGGCCAACCACCATCCCCGATTTCACCTCTTGGGCCGCGGCCTGGGCGACTGCTTGCTTCATTAATGTCACGGATTCTGCACTCATGGGGACTCCTTGAACTTCAGATTTGCAGGTGATGTTAACGCGTTTTTATTGTCTCAGGTCAAGGGACAGGCCAACTCCCCAGGCCCCAAAAATCGCAGTAGATTATAGCTGGCGGGGTAGAGGCAGAGTATGCTGGCAAACCAAGATAGTTCTGGGGATGATATTCAGGGGCGCAAAGCAGATCACTTGCGGTTGTGTTTGGATGATGCCGTTGCCTGTGAGGGAGTCACCACTGGCCTGGAACAGTATCGCCTCCGCCATGTGTGTCTGCCGGAGATTAACTTCTCGGATGTGAATTTGGCAGTGACCTTTCTCGGCCATTCACTGGGTGCGCCACTGCTCATTTCTTCCATGACCGGGGGAACCGATTTAGCTAAGACAATCAACCGCCGACTAGCCCAGGCCGCCCAAAAATTTCGGATACCGATGGGAGTGGGGTCACAACGGGTCGCCTTGGAAAAACCGGATTTGGCCAATACCTTTGCGATTCGCGATGTTGCCCCGGATGTGCCGCTGTTTGCCAATTTGGGGGCGGTCCAGTTGAACTATGGTTGTGATACGCGGGCCTGTGAAAAAATTATTTCCTTGATTGCGGCTGATGCCTTGATTTTGCACTTGAATCCCCTCCAAGAAGCAGTCCAAAGCCACGGTGATCGCAATTTTGCCCGCCTGTTACCCAAAATTAGCCAACTCTGTTTAGAACTCCCAGTACCCGTAATTGTCAAAGAGGTGGGGAATGGCATTTCTGGGGAGATGGCCGCAAAACTCCTCCAGGCCGGAGTGGCAGCCATTGATGTGGCCGGGGCGGGGGGAACCTCTTGGGCGAAAGTCGAGGGGGCGCGGGGACAGGATTGGCGACAACAACGTTTAGGGCAAACCTTTGCAGACTGGGGGATACCCACTGCTGACTGTTTAGTGGCGATACATCAACAATTTCCGACTGTGCCTCTAATTGCCTCGGGGGGAATTACCCATGGCCTGGATGCGGCCAAAGCAATTGCCTTAGGTGCGTCATTGGTGGGGTTAGCCCGGCCCTTGTTACAAGCCGCCTATGAATCCGAAGCCTGTTTATTTGATTTAATTGACATTCTCCAGGCCGAGATCGCTACGGCCCTATTTTGCACCGGAAATCCTACCATTCCCCAATTCCAGGCTGCTGCTTGTTTAGAGAGCGTTTCAACTTAGGCAAGGACAAATCTCGGCTTCCTATTCCGATAGGGGCGGAGTTTGGGCTTCCAACAAAGGTTCTAATTCCAGGTATTGAGGGGACTCTGGCTCAGGTTCCGCTAATTGCCAGGGGTCTAAAATATCCTTAATGATAATTTCTGTAAATAAAATCTGTCCCACCAGCAACAAGGGCAAGGCCAAGAGCAAGCCCATAAACCCGAGGAAAAGGGCAAAGGTCAACTGGGCCAAAAGAGCCATGGCTGGTAAAACTTCGACCTGCTGGGCCATGACCACCGGCACTAAAAGGTACTGCTCCAACTGCTGAATCACAATATAGGCCACAAACACCGCCCCCGCTTTCCAAGGATCATCCACAAAGGCAATTAACATCGGTGGAATTAAGCTCAAGACGGGGCCGATGGTCGGAATGGCCTCAAAAATTCCTGCTAGGACTGCATTCGCAAACACCAATCGTACCCCCAGCACCGCCAAGGTCAAGCCACAAACCACCCCAATGGCGATCATATTGATTCCCGTCCCTGTCAACCAGGCCAGGAGTTTGGCTTCACAGAGGGTGAGAATATTGTCTATACGGCGGCGATAAAAGGCCGGAAAGAGCCGAATGAACCCTTGGCGATAGGGCTGAGGATTGATCACCAACATCACCGTTAAGACCAAGACCAGCAAGAGGTTTAAAAACACGGTCAAGGTATTGGAAAAGAGGGCAAAAAAGTTGCCAAAAATTTCTTCTAAAAACGGTTGAAGTTGGCTGACTAATCGTTCTGGTAGCGCTTGATCCTGTCGTCCCAGGCCGGGAATAACCGTACCAGCTTGATCTAACCAAGTTTCCAGTTGGGCCACCCCTTTCGGAGCAAGCGTAGCAATTTGGCGAAATTCCTGGAGAAACGGCGGCACAATCAGGACAAAAAATCCCAAGACTAGCCCCAAGGCCACCAGAATCGTCAGGGGGAGAGCTAACTTAGCTTTTAATCCCCAGGCCTGGAGTTGTCGCTGCATCCGATTGAGGGCGGTGGCCAAGACTGCGGCCAAAAAGACCAGTAAAAGCACTTGGCGAATTTCCCAGAGGACATACAGACAAACTAAGGTGATAATTAACCCCAGCCATTGCCCCAACTTCATAGTGATTGCTCCTCAATCGTTAAAAATAATGCAATCCACAAGATACCTTCAGAATATAATAAAAATTACATACTCTACTGTGCCGATAACTTTAAAATTGAAGAACTTCTGCCTAAAATATGAGCTATACCCACAACTATATCTGTCAGTATCTAAAAGAGATTAAAATCTTTGTCAGGATGACATTTGAGCAACTAGAGCAACGGATTGAATGGGGAAAGACTTGGCATAAAAGCAAGCAATAAAAACTTGAAAAAGTGAAAAAAGAGTCAATTGGGCTGGTGAGATAAAGCCATCTCAACTAAATCTGGAAAGCCAGATCCTCTTAGCTTGATTTACTTAAGGCAAAACCTATCATTTCAAGTCTTGGGATGACTGTTTCAAGTTAACGAATCAATAGCACGCCATATCTTTAATGATTAGTAACTATTACTGCTTTGACTGCTAGACAAAAGGGTATTCTTCAATGCTATTGACCCTATATATCAGTCTGTCTTCATTTGTGAGAATAACTGATCATTAAAAGCCTTGGTAAAGAATCCCCCCTCTTTGATCCTAGGATGAAACCAAAACTTTGCAGGGATAGATAATTCTAGGCTATTCTCACGAATCATTACTGTTTGCTATATGGACTGGCTAGATGGCGATTAGGGAGAATACAGCTAGAGTTAGCTGAACCTAAAAAACTGGTGAGCCTATGATGGTAATTAAGGGATATACATCGGCAATGAGCTGACAATAGCAGCCGAAAAATATTGAACGCGATCCTCATGTTTCATATCCATAGTTATCTCAACATCACGGGCGTTTAACTAAGACTTCATATCACCATTTAAGTTTATAGATATAAAAATCTTGCTGTAGTTTGATGGCCTATTTCATCCGCAGTTTTAATCAATTCGATTGATGTAGGATAATTCATGACTTATGGGAGTTAGTGAACCAGAGTTGTCCTGACTCCACCAGTTTTAGAGGTGAAGCCAGTTGTTCTTAAATTTTTGATAGTTTTTACCAAGGCTGGAATACTAATTATTTGTATCAGTTGGCTGCTAATTACCTAAGTTGGGACTCCAATAACTAGTGTAAAGAAAATATTTTTTTGTTAATTTACTCACAAAAAATGCCCCCTGAAAAAATCTAGGAGGCATGATCAGCAATTAAAAATTAAGCAGGTCTTAGAATAAGCCAAAGGTCAAGGACTTATCAATGGGTAAGCAAGCGCCAATACCTAACCAGATTGTTACCAAGGTTCCAAAGAGGAATACAGTAGTGGCCACAGGGCGGCGGAAGGGATTTTGAAACTTGTTGACATTCTCAATAAAGGGAATCAAGATCAAGCCCAAGGGGATGAACCCATTCATCAAGACTCCTAAGAGCTTGTTGGGGACAACTCGGAAAATTTGGAAGGTAGGGTATAGATACCATTCCGGCAAAATCTCCAAGGGGGTCGCAAACGGGTTAGCGGGTTCACCAATCATGGCCGGGTCTAAAACCGCCAGGCCAATGCATAGGGAAATAGAACCCATGATCACAACTGGGAACATATAGAGCAAATCATTGGGCCAGGCCGGTTCGCCATAATAGTTATGGCCCATCCCTTTTTTAAGCTTGGCCTTCAGAGCGGGATCATTGAGATCCGGTTGTTTAACAATCTTAGCCATAGGTGATAACGTTCTCCTTTCGCGCACCAGCAGGGGGCAGTCAGTGTTTTGAATCAATATTGGTTTTGATAACTTCCTCGATCATAAAAGCAGATCAGGGAAAAAACTGTTACCCACGGAACTGTTACCAAAACTTTATGCCATCCAGCAGGAGAGGGCAGATATTGGGTCTAGAGGGGGCCAGAAATGCCTTGTTTGCGGATCATCAAGAAGTGCATCAGCATAAAGACGGCAATTGACCAGGGCAAAACAAAGGTGTGGAGGCTGTAGAAGCGGGTTAAGGTACCTTGACCAACACTCACGCCACCGCGCATCAGTTCCACCAGTTGATCACCGACAAAGGGAATTGCAGCCGGAATCCCAGAGACGATTTTGACGGCCCAGTAGCCAACTTGATCCCAGGGGAGAGAGTAGCCAGTCACCCCAAAGCTGACGGTGATCACGGCTAAAACCACGCCCGTGACCCAGGTTAATTCCCGCGGTTTCTTAAAGCCACCAGTCAAATAGACCCGGAAGACATGCAAAATCATCATCAAAACCATCATGCTGGCTGACCATTTATGGACAGAGCGGATCAACCAACCAAAGTTGACCTCGTTCATGATGTACTGGACGGAGGTAAAGGCTTCAGCGACCGTTGGCTTGTAGTAGAAGGTCATGGCAAAGCCAGTCGCAAACTGCACTAAAAAACAGGTGAGGGTGATTCCCCCTAGGCAGTAAAAAATGTTAACGTGGGGAGGCACATATTTGGTTGAAACGTCTTCGGCAATTGCCTGAATTTCGAGACGTTCATCGAACCAATTGTAAACTTTATTCATATCGGGGATGAGTCCTGAAAACCGTATGCTTCATGAGAAATGTAACACAATCTGAAGAAATTTTCTGGGCATAGGCAGCAAGGAGGACTCAAGGAATGGGGCGCGGTTTTCGGCACTACAGCTTAGGCTTGATTTTGGGGATTTTGGGCTTGGCCTGGGCCTGGTTTGGAGTTAGCTCAACCGCCTTGGCCCTGACCACAGAGCAGAAACTCTACAACGAGGCCTGGAAAATTGTCAGTCAGTCCTATGTGGATGAGACTTTTAATGGCCAAAATTGGTGGAATGTGCGTCAAGAGGCCCTTCGCCAGCCCCTGGAAACTCGCGAGGCCACCTATGAAGCAATCCAAAAAATGTTGGCCAGTTTAGGAGATCCCTTCACCCGCTTGTTACGCCCAGCCCAGTACCACAGTCTGCAAACTAGCACTACCGGAGAATTGACAGGGGTAGGTCTGCAAATTGCCTCAGAACCAGACACGGGCTATTTACAAGTGATTGCCCCAATTGCTGGCTCTCCAGCGGCGGCGGCAGGATTGTTACCCCAAGATAAAATTCTGAAAATTGACGCGACTCCCACCCCAGAGTTAACCCTTGATGAAGCCGCAGAACGAATGCGGGGGGAAGTTGGCTCCACGGTGGTTTTAACGGTTATCCACCCCCAGGGGGATCAACAGCCGATTGAAATTCCGGTTAAGCGGGATCACATTACCCTCAATCCGGTGATAAGCCAACTCCAAACTGCCCCCACGGGCGCAAAAATTGGTTATGTTCGGCTGACCCAATTTAATGCCATGGCCACGGACGAGATGCACCAGGCCCTGAGTCAGTTAGAAAAACAAGGGGTAGATCGCTATGTCTTAGACCTACGGAATAATCCGGGGGGCTTGCTCCAGGCCGGGGTCGAGATTGCAGAACTCTTTATCGAGCCGGGGGTGGTAGTTTATACGGTGGATCGCCAGGGGGTATTAGGTAGTTTCACGACCACCCATCAACCGTTGACGAAAGATCCATTGGTGGTACTAGTCAATCAAGGCACTGCCAGCGCCAGTGAAATTTTAGCCGGGGCATTGCAGGACACGGGGCGGGCCCAGTTAGTAGGTGAACAAACCTTTGGCAAAGGCTCCATTCAATCCTTGTTTAATCTGTCCGATGGATCGGGATTAGCGGTGACGATTGCCCACTATGAAACCCCGGCTCACCATGACATCAATAAGATTGGCATTGCCCCAGATCTGCGAGTCCCTCTAACCCCCATTACCCAAGATCAAGTCGCGACAGATGCCGATAGTCAGTACCAAGCGGCGTTGAAAACTTTGACATTACACAATAATATTTAATTATTTAAGCATATAATACTTAATTAATCGTTAATACACGATTTTATAGAGGATTTTTTATGAGATTTGTAGGAGTTGATATAGTAAAGCACATTTTTGCATTAGGAGTAATTTGGTTACATGTGAAATCCGAATCCCGCTACTCCAAAGATGTTAGTGATTTAATTAATATTATTGGAAATTATGTAGATGGTGCTGTTATTGGCTTTTTTCTTATTTCTGGCTTCTTCTTTAAGGGTGCTTCTGATTGCAAAATTCAGAGTTTAGTGAGTTTCTTTAGGAAAACCTTTATGAGACTTATGATACCTTTTTTTATATTTTCTTTTATTTATGTATCTGCCTTATATTTACTTGGAAAGTACAACCTTGACAACGGTTTAATATCGATTCTGAAGCTTCAGGGTCCAATGCAGATGTACTTTCTTTCATATTTATTTTTTATTTTGAATGCATTATTTATATGTACATTATTACTGAATTTATTCAACATAGATTCAAAATATTTCTTCTTAATCCTGGCAGTAATAGCTCTAATTTGTTCTCAAGTTTACCCAGTTGAATCATCTGCAGGTCCCAACCTATTAAATATCCCATTGTATATTTTTTGTTTTTCATCAGGACAAATGCTTAAATACTCATTTCCAAAAAATATTAAATCATTTTACTTCTATGCTTTTGCACTTAGTTCTTTATTCTTGGCTATGTCTCGATTTGATCACCGCTTTTTAGATGTTTCAATTGTTTTTGTCCTGTTTACACTTGGAATCTACATATCTTACTCGAAAGTACTTTCAAGCTTCACTGCTCCGGGAAGTGGTGGTGTTTATCTTTTACATGCTCCTATTACGATTTATGTTGTTTCTCTTGCATTGACAAAAATCAGTGTTTTTGGTTTTTTAAACGCTGTTCTATCTGTTATTCTGACATACTTAATCTGTCTATTCATTACGCTTAGTGTTCGTCTTCATCTGCCAAAATTGTCGTTTCTTCTACTTGAGTAGAACTTTAGTCGGAGTACTTTTCCTGAGATGTTGTTGAGATGTTACCTAGTCGGACGTATCATGATCCTCTTCACGGAGCCATTACCCTGGATGGAAGTGATCCGGTTGAAAAACTCCTGATTCGCTTAATTGATACCCCGGCCTGTCAACGCTTACGGCGAATTCGGCAGTTGGGAACAGCCAGCTTAACCTTTCATGGGGCGGAGGCTTCTCGCTTTACCCATTCCCTGGGGGTGATGCAGATTGCCCGGCGGGCTTTTGACCGATTGGCGAAACGATATTCAGAACTACGTCCCTATCGTCCTCAGGTGTTGGTGGCGGCCCTATTACATGATTTAGGCCATGGCCCCTTCAGTCATACCGCCGAAGAGATTTTTCAGGGACAGCATGAGCATTGGACTAGGCGGATTTTTCTGGAATCCTCGCCCCTGCGCCAGGCCTTGGATGAATTTCACCCCCAGTTAGCCACAGACCTAGAGAAAATTTATCTAAAGCAGTTTCCGATTCCGCTGGTTTGGCAGTTAGTCACCAGTCAGCTAGATTGTGACCGCCTAGATTATTTAATGCGCGACAGTTACTTTACCGGGGCTTCCTATGGGCATTTAGATCTCGACCGCATTTTAATGGCGATGGATTACGACCCGGTCTCCCAAGAATTAACGGTGAACCAAAAGGGGTTAGCGGCGATTGAACATTATTTGTTTGTCCGTTATTTCATGTATGCCCAGATTTACAATCATCCCAAAAACTTAGCGGCGGCCTGGGGGTTAGAACAAGCAATTTCTCGAGCTAGGGAGTTATTTGGGGTTGGCCAAGTTTGGGCGGATGGGGTGATCGGGGCCTGGTTAACTCAAAACAACCAGGAGTTATCCCTGGAGCAGTATTTAGGGGCAGATGATATTACCCTGGTTTACCATCTCCAGGCCTGGCAGCACCATTCAGATGCAATTTTGGCGGATCTCTGTCGGCGGTATTTAGATCGTGACTTGCTCAAGGCCTGGGATATCAGTAACTTGTCAGACTCGGGGCAACAGAGCAAACTCACTCAAGCTAGGGAATTAGCTAAACGGTTCGACCTTGACCCCGCCTATTATGTGACGATCCGGACAGCTGTGAGTCGGGGTTACACCCTCTATAACAAGGGGATTAAGGTCAAAAGTCCTAGGGGCCTGGTGGATATTAACCAATGCTCTAGCCTGGTGATGACCTTGACTCAACCATTAACAAAACAATATTTGCTCTATCCACGGGAGATCGAGGCTGATCTCCAAAGGAGTCCCTAAGAACGGCTGGAGAATCTGCACGGGAGGAAGAGAGGAACTGGGCCTATTTCCGTTTGCCTTTAACCCGCTGTTCTTTTTGTTCCCGATCTAAACGCCGCCGATCTCGCCATTCCGCAAAGGTTAAATAGCTAATGCCGCCGGTAATCGCCAGGAGCAGGCCCAGGGCAACCAAGATCAGGACATTAACAACTGAAGTTTCCACAAGCAATTAAAGATTTAGCCCCACTTACATGCCGTGACGGCCCCAAACAACGAGGGCAATGGAAACGGTAAAGAGTCCTAAAACACCAACCCAACCCAAGGAAAGAATATCCATAACGACCCTTGACTAACTTTCTAGGCGTTAACAACAGCCCCCATTTTAACTCAGGTTGGCTATGGGTAATACCGAGAAAATCCCGACAAATTAGGGTTGTTCTGGGGTTGAGACCACATCGGGTAAGGGCCGTTGCCAGCGATAGAGCCAGAGCAGACCTCCCAGGCCAATCAGAATAAACACGAGGCTCATGACTTGGGCAATGCGTAGGGGCCCCAGCATTAAACTATCGGTACGCAGGCCTTCAATCCAAAGCCGGCCAGCCCCATATCCCAAGGCATAGATAAAAATAAGGGTTCCTGGCCGGGCCTGGGGAAACCGAAAAAATACCCAGAGCAAAATCCCCAGTAGCCCCAGGTTCCAAATGGATTCATAGAGAAAGGTGGGATGAAAGGAGTCAAATTGACGTAGGTTGGGGGGGCGGCGGTTGAGGGGAATGTAGAGCTTCCAGGGTAGGTTGGTTGGATCCCCAAAAGCCTCAGAGTTGAAAAAGTTGCCCCAACGGCCCATGGCCTGGCCCAAAATCAGGGAGGGCGCAATCACGTCTAATAACTGCCAGAGGGAGATTTTACGGAGCTTACTAAAAATCAGGGTTGCCACCAGTCCCCCGAGAATGGCCCCATGAATGGCGATGCCCCCCTGCCACACTTGGATAATCTGTTCAGGGTGCTGGTGGTAATAGTCCCACTCAAAGGCAACGTAATAGAGGCGGGCGGCGGGGACGGCGGACAGGACTAACCAGATGGCTAAATCAGGAATTAAGTCCGGATCCAAGTGGCGGCGGCGGGCCAGATGTTGGGAGAGCCAAATACCGATAAATACAGCGGTGGCAATAATGACTCCATACCAGCGCAAGGTGAGGGGGCCGAGGTGAATCAGGGGGCCGGGGGAGGTAAAAAGAAAACTGACAAGGGGTGACATGGGTCTATTCTAGGAGGGTAGGCTGGAACTATTATGGGGCTGTCATGCGTCCCCAAGATTAGATTTTGGGCGTTGGTTGAGGTGAGTTGTCATGCCAGGCCAGGAACAAAAACGGATACGCGGCTGGGGGTGGGGTCTGGGCCTGGTGGCGTTGGTGGCCATTGGTGGCACGGCCTGGTGGACATTTCAATCGCAAGCCCCGCAGAGTGTTGCCCCCACGCCAACTAGTTCTCCGGCAGTAGTCTCTGGACAGGTAGAGCTTTACTGGTTAAACGCGGATGGGACTGGCCTGGTGAAAACCCCCCTGAACTTGGGGCCGATTCCAGAGAATGCCAGCACTGTAGAGGTTCTAACCGCCGGATTTAGCCAACTGTTATCCGGGCCTGATGCACCGACCTTGACCACCACGATTCCGGCTGGAACAAAGCTAGAGACTCTGGACGTTAAGCCCGATGGCATTTATATTAATTTATCTAAGGAATTTAAAGAGGGGGGTGGAAGTACCTCCATGCAAGGGCGATTAGGACAGGTGCTATATACGGCAACCAGTTTAAATCCAACTCAGCCGGTCTGGTTATCCGTCAATGGTCAGCCCCTAACGGTTTTGGGTGGCGAGGGCCTGGAAGTTAAACAACCCCTAACGCGGGCTGAATTTGAACAATCATTTGCCCTGACTCCTTCAAAAACTCAGGAATAACCGTTAATCTGGTTCAATAGAGCCTCTGGGCGTTAGGGTCACACTTCAACGGGACTGACATTTGTTTTTGACACTTTCTCTGTATTTGATACCAGGCCAAGGTTGTGGCATCCACTTCAACTGAGACACAGCTTTGATTAGGAGGCATTCGGATTTTGGCTTTAGTGAAAAAATCTTCCCCTAAGGGGGGTATATCTGAAGTATCAATGTCTTCATCAGTCATGGCATCAATCCTAGCCCAATCGGTTTTGGAGATATTGCTCGTAGTATCTGCCTTCATGCTTTAGTACTCTCTATATCTCAATAACACCTGCTATTAATTTCCAACAAGGAACTTCCCCATCCCATCCTTGAGGTGCCCAAGGCATACTCAAACTTACTGTAACTAAATAATTTCCTGTAGGTTTATACCCCGAGTTTAATTTTTGACAAAAACAGGATCAGTTATTTTTGCATCTTGTAATATTTGCCCTGTCGCTGTGTTGAGACAACCTCGCCATCCTGAGCCTCCTGATGTACTTTTCTTGATTACAGAAAGGCTACTTGTTTGAACTAACTGCAAGGTATGACGTTGATTAAAGGGCAGTAATTTTACAGCATTTTTCATGACTAGTTGGCACAGTAGCAACAGTGGGTAAAATAATT